>JBFMHE010000001.1:300000-416049 GCA_040752355.1 Nitrospirota bacterium
CGTCGGCAGGGAGCGGCGGCCTCTGAGCTGGGCGGTCGGTCCGCAGCAGGTCGAGAAGCCGGTAATGCCGATCATGCGGGACCTCAAGCGTTCCGGGAGACGGCGGGTTACGGAGCTGCTCCCCCCGGACGAGATATGACGACCATCGGCGCCAGCGTACAAACGCCAAACAGCACGATCATCCGGGAGCTGCAGAGCGCCTTCGGCGATGCCGCAGTCGTGCCGCAGGCTACCCGTGACGATATCCCTACCGTCTGGACGACGAGGGAGAATATAGGCGCTATCCTGAGACACCTCAAGACGGACATCGAAAGGCCGTATACGATGCTCTACGATCTCACCGCAATCGACGAGCGGGTGCGCGGACACAGGGAGGGCCAGCCGGACAGCGACTTCACGGTCGTCTATCACCTCCTTTCCTTCGACCGGAACGAAGATGTGAGGATCAAGGTTCCGCTGAGAGGCGAGCACCCCCCCATGCCCTCGGTAACCGGCATCTGGCGCTGCGCGGACTGGTACGAGTGCGAGGTCTGGGACATGTTCGGCGTCCCCTTCGAAGGGCATCCTCATCTGAGGAGAATCCTGATGCCGCCCACCTGGAAGGGGCACCCCCTGCGTAAAGAGCATCCCGCTCGCCGCACCGAGCTGGGCAGGTTCAGGCTGCCCGAGGAAGAGGATATCAGGGAAGAGGAGGCGATGGTATTCCGTCCGGAGCAGTGGGGGCTCCCTTCCCGCAAAGACGGCACGGACTACATGTTCCTCAATCTCGGCCCTCACCACACCGGCACGCACGGCGTGCTCCGGATCGTCCTCGATCTCGACGGGGAAGAGATCGTCGAGACGATATTCGACATCGGCTTTCACCACCGCGCAGCAGAGAAGACCGGGGAGCGGCAGACGTGGCACGCCTATATTCCCTATACCGACAGGATCGACTACCTTTCCGGCGTGCTGAACGAATTCCCCTACGTCCTTGCCGTCGAACAGCTCGCCGGCATAGAGGCGCCCGACAGGGCAAAGGTGATCCGCATCATGCTCGCCGAGCTGTATCGCATCGCGAGCCACCTCGTATGGTACGGCACCTTTGCCGGGGACCTGGGACAGCTCTCGCCGGTCTTTTTCACCTTTAACGACCGGGAGCGCTTCTACGCCGTCGCCGAAGCGATCTGCGGATTCCGGCTCCACCCCGGCTGGTTCCGCATCGGCGGCGTGGCTGCCGATCTCCCGAAGGGGTGGGATGCGCTGGTGCGCGACTTCCTCGCCTATATGCCGAAGCGCCTTAAAGAGTACGACCGTCTCATACTGCAGAACGGCATTGTCAAGGCGCGCACGAAGGGCGTCGGCGTATTGACCCGTGACGAGGCGATCGAGTGGGGAGTGACCGGGCCCAACCTGCGCGCCTGCGGGTTCGCGTGGGACTTCCGCAAGAGTCGTCCCTATTCGGGATACGAGCAGTTCGAGTTCGACATCCCCACGGCAGCGCGCGGCGACTCGTACGACCGCGCGGTGGTGCGCGTCGAGGAGATGCGGCAGAGCCTGCGCATTGTCGAGCAGTGCCTCGATGCCATGCCTGCCGGACCTTACAAGTCAGACCACCCGCTGGCGACGCCGCCGAGGAAAGAGCGGACGATGTACGATATCGAGACGCTCATCGCCCACTTTCTGAATGTGAGCTGGGGGCCGGTGGTCCCTCCCGGCGAGGCGGCCTTCGGCATCGAGTCGGCAAAGGGGAACACTACCTGCTATCTCGTCAGCGACGGCGCTGCGCAGTCCTACCGCACCCGCATCCGCACCCCTTCGTTCCCGCACCTCCAGGCGGTCCCGGAGATGACACGCGGACTGAATATATCGGATCTCATCGCGATCCTGGGAAGTATCGATTTCATCATGGGAGATGTCGATAGATGAGGCAAATTCCAAACTCCAGATTCCAGACAAAAAGGAAAAAACAAACACGGAAAAACTGTTCTTGTTTGGAGTTTTGAAATTGTTTGGACTTTGGAATTTGAGATTTGGAGTTTAGGAAGCATTATGCTGACCGAGCAAGAGCGGCAGGAGATCGAGGCGGAGGTCGGGCAGTATGCCAACAGGAGGGCTGCGTGCATCGACGCGCTGAAGATTCTTCAGCGCCACAGGGGCTGGGTGTCGGACGAGGGTATCCGCGACCTCTCCTGCATGCTCGGGATGACTCCCGAAGAGCTCGACAGCGTTGCCACGTTCTACAATCTCATTTTCCGGAAGCCGGTGGGCAGGCATATCGTGCTCCTCTGCAATACGATCAGCTGCTGGATCATGGGATACGAAGGCATTTTCAACCATGTCTCGGGACGGCTCGGTATCGGCTTCGGGCAGACGACGGAGGACGGGCGGTTCACCCTCCTGCCCATTCCCTGCCTCGGGGCCTGCGACCGGGCGCCGGCGATGATGATCGATGATGAGCTCTATACCGATCTCACTCCTGAACGCATCGATGCACTACTCAGCACGTACAGGAGCGATGGAACATGACGGAACGCCCGCTCACCGGAACGATGCGGCCCGACCGCTCACCCCTGAGCCTGACCGAATATGAGCGGAGCGGCGGCTATCGCGCGGTGAGGAAGGCGCTCCGCATGGAGCCCCGTGCGCTCCAGCAGATGGTGAAGGAGTCGAACCTGCGCGGCCGCGGAGGCGGGGGATTCAACACGGGCCTCAAGTGGAGCTTTGTTCCCCTGGAAGATGATGCGCCGCGGCCCAGGTATGTGGTCGCGAACGCGGATGAAATGGAACCGGGTGCCTTCAAGGACCGCCTCCTGCTCGAGGGCAATCCCCACCAGCTCATCGAAGGCATGATGATCGCGGCGCATGCCGTTCAGGCGGAGCATGCTTACGTGTTTCTCAGGTGGGAGTACAAGCGCGCCGAGCGGCATGTAAAGAGGGCGATCGCTGAGGCGTATGACGCCGGCTATCTCGGCAGAGACCGGTCCGGCCCGGGCGCCGGGCTCGAGATGCATCTTCATGTCAGCGCTGGACGGTATATGTGCGGCGAGGAGACCGGCCTGCTGAACTCGCTCGAAGGAAAGCGCGCCACCCCGCGCTCGAAGCCGCCTTATCCCCAGGTGAGCGGGCTGTGGGGCAGACCGACCGTGGTGAACAACGTCGAGACTCTCGCGAATGTCCCGCATATCGTCGATCACGGCGTCGAATGGTACAAGGGATTGAGCAGAAGCGGCGACGGCGGAACGAAGCTCTACGGCGCCAGCGGGAGGGTAAAGCGGCCCGGCTTATGGGAGCTTCCCATGGGAACTCCACTGGGCGAACTTATAGAAGAGCGAGCAGGTGGTATGCGCGACGGTTTTTCTTTCCGGGCGGTGATACCCGGCGGCGCTTCCACGGAGTTCATGACGGAGGAGCAGTTCGGGGTGAAGATGGACTTCGACTCGGTCACGGAGGCGGGCAGCAGGCTCGGGACCGGAACGATGACCGTCATCGACGACAAGACCTGCCCTGTGGGTGCGCTGCTCAATCTCGAACAGTTCTTTGCACAGGAGTCGTGCGGGTGGTGCACGCCCTGCCGCGAGGGCCTGCCCTGGGTGGTGAAGACCCTCCGGGCCATCGAGAACGGGCAGGGCGAACCCGAGGATATGGAAGTGCTCGAAATGCATATCGACGGCCTGTGGCTCGGAAGGACCTTCTGCGCCCTGGCGCCGGGGGCTATGGAGCCGTTGAAGAGCGGGTTGAGGCTCTTCAGAGATGATTTCGAGCGGCACATAAGAGAGGGACGGTGCCCGTATCGATAAAAGAGCAACATGAAAAAACAGACCGCTAACATGGCAATTATTTATATCGACAGCAAGCCTTATGAGGTGAAGGACGGCCAGAACCTGCTCCATGCCTGCCTCTCGCTCGGCTTCGATATCCCCTACTTCTGCTGGCATCCGGCGCTGCATTCGGTCGGCGCCTGCAGGCAGTGCGCGGTGAAACAGTTCAGGGACGAGCGGGATGAGAAGGGGAGGATCGTCATGGCGTGCATGACACCGGCTGCCGACGGTACGCGCATATCGATAGACGATCCCGAAGCGAAGGCGTTCCGCAAGAGTGTTATCGAGTGGCTTATGGTCAACCATCCCCACGACTGTCCTGTCTGCGACGAAGGGGGCGAGTGCCATCTGCAGGACATGACGCTCATGGCCGGCCACACATCCCGGAGGTTCCGCTTCAGGAAGCGCTCCTATCCGAACCAGTACCTCGGCCCTTTGCTGTCCCACGAGATGAACCGCTGCATTCAGTGCTACCGCTGCGTCCGCTTCTATCGCGACTATGCAGGGGGACGCGACCTGGAGGTGTTCGCCCTGCGCGACCGGGTCTTTTTCGGCCGCTCCGAGGACGGCGCGCTCCGGAACGAGTTCAGCGGCAATCTCGTCGAGATATGCCCTACCGGGGTATTTACCGACAAGACCTTCAAGAAGCACTATACCCGGAAGTGGGATCTCCAGACAGCGCCCTCGATCTGCGTGCAGTGCGGGGTGGGCTGCAATACCATTCCGGCTGAGCGGTACAGGAAGCTGCGGCGGATACGCAACCGCTACAACGGCGAGGTGAACCGGTACTTCCTCTGTGACCGGGGGCGGTACGGCTACGAATTCGTGAACAGCGATCAGCGTGTCCGAGAGCCGACAGCGCGGTCCGTAACGGACCACAACGAGGCGTCGGGAACCGGAGCCAGACCCGGAAAGGAAGAAAGGATGACGGCGGAGACGGCGGTCCGCTCTGTTGCCGCTCTCCTCGCTTCCGGTGCGCGGACGATCGGCATCGGATCGCCGCGCGCATCACTCGAAGCGAACTTCGCCCTGCGCATGCTGGTCGGCCCGGAACACTTTTATAGGGGTATATCCGACAGGGATACGCGCATGGTCTCCCTGATCATCGATATCCTCGAAAACGGGCCTGCCCGCTCTCCCTCGCTCCGTGATGTGGAATCTGCGGACGCGATCCTGGTCCTCGGCGAGGCGGTGGCGGATACCGCGCCGGTGCTCAGCCTCGCGCTGCGCCAGGCGGTGCGGCAGAGACAGTTCGAGATCGCGAAAAGATTGCGCATACCGCTCTGGGATGACGGCGCGGTCCGCGCGGCTGCGCAGGATGAGAAGAGTCCTCTCTTCCTTGTAACTCCCCACCCGACGAAGCTCCGGGACATCGCCGCTCTCTCGTACCAGGCAGAGCCCGACGACATCGCGCGGCTCGGGTTTGCCCTCGCCCATGAGCTCGATAACGAGCTCTCCCCGGTCGAGGGGCTCGACGATGCGATGCGCACGCATGCCGCTGTCATGGCACAGGCGTTGATGAATGCGAAGCGGCCTCTCGTGGTCTCGGGAACGGGCTGCGGCAGCGAGGCGGTGATACGGGCTGCGGCGAACGTGGCGTGGGCCTTATGCACCGGCGAGAAGAGCGCGGGCCTCAGCTTTGTCGTCCCTGAATGCAATACCTTCGGCCTCGGCCTCATCGGAGGAGGCAGCTTGAATGAGGCGTTCACCGCTGCACGGCAGGGAAGGGTCGATGCAGTCGTCATCCTCGAAAACGACCTCTTTCTCCGTGCCGACAACGATGCAGTGGACAGCTTCTTCAAGAATGCAGGGCACACTATCGTGATAGACCACACCATGACGCCTACGGCATCCAGGGCCGGTGTAGTGCTTCCCGCCGCCGCCTTCGCAGAGGCCGACGGTACGCTGGTGAACCTCGAGGGCCGCGCACAGCGTTTCTACCAGGTCTTCGTGCCGGACGGCATTATCCAGGAGAGCTGGCGCTGGCTGCGGGACATCATGGCAGCAGCGGGGCGTGCAGAGGTCCGTGAGTGGAAAGGACTGGATGCGGTCATCGCGAGCCTGACCGAAGCGCTGCCCCTCTTCGGACCGGTCCGCGATATCGCGCCGCCCGCGGGCTTCAGGATTGCCGGAATGAGAATCCCCCGCCAGTCGCACCGGAACAGCGGACGCACGGCGATCGTCGCGAACGAGACCGTCTTCGAACCGAGGCCGCCGGGAGATCCCGACTCCCCGCTCGCCTTTACCATGGAAGGCTTCCCGGGGATGCCCCCGCCTGCGTTGATTCCGCGCTTCTGGGCGCCGGGCTGGAACTCGCCACAGGCAGTGATCAAGTTCCAGAGCGAGGTGGACGGTCCGCTCCGCGGCGGAGACCCGGGCAGACGGTTGATCGAGCCGTCGGCGAGGGTAAAAAATGCTGTAGAGGTGGCACGATGAAGAGCGTCGTTATTCCGCTCGCGATCATCGTCGTCGTCTTGTCCGTCCTGACGACCGTCAGCGCAGGGCTCATCTGGCTCGAGCGGAGGCTCCTCGCCCTCTGGCAGGACCGCTACGGCCCCAACCGGGTAGGGCCCTTCGGCCTGCTCCAGGTGGTCGCCGATATGATAAAGATCTTTTCGAAGGAGGACTGGGTCCCTCCCTTCGCCGACAAGCCGTTATTCGTGCTCGCCCCGGCCATTATCATGATCACCACCTTCATGTCCTTTGCCGTCATCCCCTTTGTCCCGGGCGTTCAAGTGGTGGATCTGAATATCGGGCTCCTCTTCTTCCTCGCCATGTCCTCGCTCGGCGTATACAGCATAGTCCTTGCAGGGTGGGCCTCGAACAGCAAGTACGCCCTGATCGGGGGGCTGCGGGGAGCGGCGCAGATGCTGAGCTACGAGGTCTTCATGGGGCTCTCGCTCATGGGCGTGGTGATGCTCGCCGGCTCTTTCGACCTCCGCGATATCGTCGAGACGCAGAGGGGATCATGGTTTGCCATACCGCAGTTCCCGGGTCTGATAATTTTCCTGATTGCAGGGGTGGCCGAGACGCACCGGCTCCCCTTCGACCTGCCCGAAGCCGAGAACGAGCTGGTGGCGGGCTTCCATGCGGAATACTCGGGGATGAAGTTCGGCATGTTCTTCGTGGGCGAGTATCTCGGCATCACCCTCATCGCTGCGATGATAACGACCCTGTTTTTCGGGGGGTGGCTCGGCCCGGTCCTGCCGCCTTTCGTCTGGTTCTTTCTCAAGACCTTTATAATCATCGGTCTGTTCATCCTGTTCCGTGCCTCCTTCCCCCGGCTCAGGTTCGATCAGCTGATGGCCTTCGGCTGGAAGGTGATGCTGCCCCTGGCGCTGCTGAATCTCCTGGTGACCGGCGGCGTCCTGCTGGCAAGAAGATCGTGAGGTGCAGCCGTGCTCAGTCTGTTACGCGCCTTGGGAATCATGCTTCTGCACACGTTCCGCAGGAGGGTGACGCTCCAGTACCCCGAAGAGAAGCAGCGTCTTCCCGCCCGCTGGAGGGGCCGCATCATCCTCTCGCGCGACCCTGACGGCGGAGAGCGGTGCGTCGCCTGCTATCTCTGTGCAGCAGCCTGTCCCGTGGACTGCATAGCGCTCCAGATGGCGGTGGACGGGACCGGGAGGCGCTATCCCTCGTTCTTCCGCATCAACTTCTCGCGCTGCATCTTCTGCGGCTACTGCGAAGAGGCATGTCCGACCTGCGCCATTCAGCTTACGCCGGATTACGAAATGTCCGAATACGGGCGGCAGGCGCTGGTCTACGAAAAAGAGGACCTGCTGATCAGCGGGCAGGGGAAGTACCACGGCTACAACTATTACAAGGTAGCGGGGATCGCGATAGGAGGAAAAGCAAAGGGCGAAGGCATCGAGGAGGAGCCCCCGGTGGAGGTGAGGAGCGTGCTGCCGTGAGCGAGCTCTTTTATATAGCTTCGGCAATCGCCGTCGTCTCGACGGCCATGGTGGTTACGAGGCTGAACGCGGTCCACGCGCTCCTCTACCTGATCGTCTCGCTGCTCTCGGTGGCGCTGGTCTTCCTCTCTCTGGGCGCGCCGTTCGCAGCGGCGCTCGAGGTGATCATTTATGCGGGCGCTATCATGGTGCTCTTCGTCTTCGTCATCATGATGCTCGCTATGGGGCCGAATAACAGCTCTCAGGAAAGAGGGGTTCTGGCCCCGAGGGTATGGATAGGGCCGGGCTTCCTGGCCTCGATCCTGGTGATCGAGCTGCTCTTTCTTTTTCTGCGCAGCCCGGCGCCGGCGGCTGCCGGTCTGCCTGTCGAGCCGAAGCAGGTCGGCATCTCTCTTTTCGGCCCTTATATGATCGGTGTCGAGCTCGCATCGCTGCTCCTCCTTTCAGGAATCGTCGGCGCCTATCATCTGGGACGGCGGGACAGAGGGAGCAAGCCGAACGGACGGGACCGGGGGGAGCGGCGATGAACGCGGTACCGGCCGAGCACGGTCTCATCGTCGCAGCGCTGCTCTTTACCATCGGGCTGGTCGGCGTGATGGTGCGCCGCACGACGATCTTCTTGCTCATGTCCATAGAGATCATGCTGAACGCGGCAGGGCTCGCTTTCATTGCCGCAGGCTCGCGCTGGGGGCAGCCCGACGGACAGGTCATGTTCATCTTCATCCTCGCGATGGCCGCTGCCGAAGTGTCCGTCGGCCTCGCCCTGATCCTCCAGATCTACCATAAACTGAAAACGTTGGATGCGGATGCAGTCAGCACCATGAGGAACTGATGATGAAGGCGCTGCTCTGGCTCATCCCTGCCTTTCCCTTTGCCGGGTTCCTGGTCCTCGCGCTTGCGGGCAGGCATCTTCCGCGTCCTGCGGCGGCGACGGCGGGTGCCGCTGCGACGGGACTCTCGATGGCCGCTGCCCTGACGCTCGGGACGGCATTCCTCGCAGCGCCGCCGCAAGGGCACGCGCTCTCGAGCGCGCTCTGGACCTGGATATCGGTGGAGGGGTTCGCCCCGGCGATAGCGTTTCGTCTCGATGCGCTCTCGCTGGTCATGATGCTGGTGATCACGACCGTCGGCTTCCTGATACAGCTCTACTCGGTCGAGTTCATGGAGAATGAGGAGGGATACAGCAGGTTTTTCGCTTTTACGAACCTCTTCATCTTCTCGATGCTCGTGCTCGTCCTGGCCGACAATCTCCTGCTGCTCTACCTCGGATGGGAGGGAGTGGGCCTCTGCAGCTATCTCCTCATAGGGTTCTGGTACCGGGATCCGGCAAACGGGTATGCTGCGCGCAAGGCCTTCGTGGTGACCCGCGTCGGCGACGCGGCGCTCGCCCTGGGCCTGTTCCTGCTTTTTTCGCACCTCGGCACGCTCCATATTCAGGAGCTTATGGCACGGGCTGAGCGATTGTGGACGCCGGATGCGCTGCTGCCGGTCGCTGCCGCAGCGCTGCTCCTGGCCGGAGCGGTAGGGAAATCGGCGCAGCTCCCGCTCCAGGTCTGGCTTCCCGATGCCATGGCCGGGCCCACGCCGGTGAGCGCCCTGATCCACGCAGCGACCATGGTGACCGCAGGCGTATACCTCATCGCCCGCACCAACGTGATCTTCCAGCTTGCGCCCTCCGTACAGTTCCTCGTGGCCTTGATCGGCGCCTCGACCATGCTCCTCGCGGGGTTCAGCGCGCTCGCCCAGCGGGACATAAAGCGCGTGCTCGCCTATTCCACGATGAGCCAGATCGGCTATATGTTTCTCGCCCTCGGGGTCGGCGCCTGGTCCGCCGCTATATTCCATTTCATGACGCACGCCTTCTTCAAGGCGCTCCTCTTCCTGGGTGCGGGCGCGGTCATCGTGAGCCTCCATCATGAGCACGACCTGTCCAGGATGGGCGGACTCCGGCGGCAGATGCCGCTCGTCTTCTGGCCCTTTCTCATCGGGGCGCTCTCCCTGTCCGCCCTCCCGGTGGTGACCGCCGGCTTCTACAGCAAAGACCTGATCCTTTACCGCGTCTGGGCCTCGGGCGCTGCGGGACCCTGGCTCTGGACGGCAGGTGTCCTGGGTACGTTCATAACCTCTCTGTACACCTTCAGAATGGTCTTCTCCATCTTCTTCGGAACGATGAAGACAGGCATTTCGGCGAGGCCGGGGGCGCTCATGCTCGCGCCCCTCGTCGTGCTGGCTATTCCCTCACTGGTTGCGGGAGTGATCGAGATGCCCGGTACGTTCAGCTATATCGGGGGGAACCTGCACCTCTTCACCAGCCTGATGCACACGGCGCTGCCCCCTTTCGCAGAGGTCCATCTCAGGGGCAGCGTCGAGGTCGTTCTGGAGGCGGTTATCGAGGCTGTACAGCTGTCGGGAATTCTCCTCGCGTATCTTCTGTTCCTCCGCAGGACCGATCTCGCCGCACGGCTCGCGGGGAGCCGCACAGGAGAGGCGGTGCGGAGCATCTGGTACGCGGGCTGGGGCTTCGATCGCCTTTACGATGCCCTGATCGTCAGGCCCTTTCTCTGGGCGGCGCGGGTGAACAGGAATGATGTCATCGATCTCCTCTATCTCGGTGTCGCGCAGTCCGCCCGCGGGCTCAATCGCCTCGCTGTCTCATTGCAGACGGGAAAGGTCCGGTGGTACGCGTCGGGCATGGTCCTCGGCGCGGTCCTGCTCCTGGCGTTCGCGGTGCTGCTATGATACTCCTCTGGTTTGTCCTGCTTCCGCTTATCGGCGGCGTGGTCGCCTGGAGGGTGGAGCGCCTCGATCCCGCGGTGTCGCGCTGGACAGCGCTCATCGTCCTCGCGGTGCTGTTCGGCCTCGCGCTCGGCATGTGGCTCGAACAGAGGGAGTATGCGCAGATGGGGCTGCTCGCGCCGGAGGGCATGTGGCTGGTCGAGCTCGAACGGCCCTGGGTGCCCTCCCTGGGCATAGGCTTCCATCTCGCCATGGACGGCCTCAGCCTGCTCATGGTGCTGCTCACCCTTTTGCTCGGCATCATGGCGGTCGCCGCCTCCTGGACCGAAATAAGAGAGAGAGCGGGGTTTTTCCACCTCCAGCTCCTCTTCATGCTCGCCGGCATCAACGGCGTGTTTCTCGCCATGGACCTCTTCCTCTTCTATTTCTTCTGGGAGCTCATGCTCGTCCCGATGTTTCTGATAATCGACATCTGGGGACACGAGCGCCGCCGCTACGCAGCGGTCAAGTTCTTCATCATCACCCAGGTGAGCGGACTGCTGATGCTCGTCTCGATCCTCGGCCTCTACTTCGTGCACGCCGGAGCAACCGGGGCCTATACCTTCGACTATCCCCGGCTCCTCGGCACGCCTGCAGGAGGCGTCTCCGGCTTCTGGCTCATGATGGGCTTTCTCATCGCTTTTGCGGTGAAGCTCCCGGTCATTCCCTTCCATACCTGGCTGCCCGACGCCCACACCGAGGCGCCGACCGCCGGGAGCGTCATCCTCGCCGGGCTCCTCCTGAAGACCGGCGCGTACGGGATGATCCGCTTCATATTCCCTCTTTTCCCCGACGCCGCATCCGCGGTCGCCCCGGTCGCCATGGCGCTCGGCGTCTTCGGAATTCTGTACGGCGCGGTGCTCGCGTTTGCACAGTCCGACCTCAAGCGGCTCGTCGCCTATACGAGCGTGAGCCACATGGGGTTTGTCCTCCTCGGTCTGTTCGCGGGGAATACCCTCGCCCTCCAGGGAGCGGTGATGGAGATGATATGCCACGGCATCGCCACCGGAGCGCTCTTCATCCTCGTCGGTGCGCTCCAGGAACGGCTCCATACCCGCGAGATGGGTCGCATGGGCGGCCTCTGGGCAGCAGCGCCGCGTATGGGCGCCGCGGCGCTCTTCTTCGCCCTCGCGCTGCTGGGGCTGCCGGGCCTGGGTAATTTTATCGGCGAGTTCCTCGTGCTGCTCGGGGCCTATCGCGTGAATTATGCCGTGACCGCTGTCGCGGCGGTCGGATTGGTTACCGCCGCTGTCTACGCACTATGGATGCTCCAGCGGGTTTTCCAGGGACCGAACCTGCACGAACGGAAGATCCCCGACCTCGATTTCCGGGAGACAGCGGTCATGTCCGTCATGATCGTCCTCCTCGTCTGGCTCGGAATGTATCCCCAGCCGGTGTTCGACATGACAGGAGGACTCTTCGAAGATATGCGGAAGGGAATAGCGCAGGAAGAGCAGGGGATGAGTTATGCATCGGCGCCGGGAGACGCCGCCGATGAGCGCCGCTGACCTCACCGCCTTGCTGCCCCTCATCGTGCTTGCGGCCACACCGGTCGTCGTGATGGTGGTGATCGCCTTTCACCGGAGCCACAGGGTGACCGCGCTCATTACGCTGGCGGGCATGGCAACAGCGTTCGGTATGCTCCGGCAGGCAGCGGCAGCAGGACCGCGCCGGGTGACGGCGCTCCTCGTGATCGACGCCTACGCGCTGTTTTATGTGGGGTTGATCCTGGCTGCGGGCATTATCACCGCTCTGCTCGCGTATGAGTACTTCAGGAGACGGGACGGTGCACCCGACGAGTTCTATATCCTTCTCCTGATTGCGACCGCCGGCGCCGCGGTGCTTGCAGCGAGCAGCCACTTCGCCTCCCTCTTCCTGGGGTTCGAGATGCTCAGCGTTTCGCTCTACGCCATGATAGCCTACCAGCGAGGGAGAGAGCGCAGCGACGAGGCGGGCTTGAAGTACCTGATCCTCGCCGGGACATCGTCCTCCTTCCTCCTCTTCGGGATGGCCCTGGTCTATGCCCGGACAGGGACTATGGAGTTTACCGGCATCGCCGGGAGCGCTGCCGCGATGCAGGGGGAAGCCGTATTCATCAGCGGGCTCATAATGATTATCGTCGGAATAGGGTTCAAACTCGCCCTCGTCCCCTTTCACCTCTGGACTCCCGATGTCTACGAGGGGGCACCGGCCCCGGTGAGCGCTTTCATCGCCACCGTCTCGAAGGGCGCTGTCTTCGCGCTCCTGCTGCGTCTCTTTGCGGTGATGGATATTCACGATTCCCCTGTCCTGACCGCTATATTCGCTCTTCTCGCTGCTGCCTCCATGCTCATCGGCAACATTCTCGCCCTCTTTCAACACAATGTAAAGCGCCTTCTCGCCTATTCATCGATTGCGCAGCTCGGGTATGCGCTGGTGGCGGCCATCGCCGGCGGCGCGCTCTCCGCAACCGCGGTGAGCTACTATCTTGCCGCCTACTTCATAACGATCCTGGGCGCCTTCGGCATTGTCTCTCTCCTTTCGGGGGGCGAGGCCGAGGCCGAGATGATCGAAGAGTACCAGGGGCTCGCCTGGCGGAGGCCCTGGATCGCCGGGAGCCTGACGGCGCTGCTGCTCTCCCTCGCGGGCATCCCGCTCACCGCTGGCTTCATCGGCAAGTTCTATGTGGTCGCCGCAGGGGCGAGGTCGGCCTTGTGGCCGCTGCTCATCGTCCTGGTCATCAGCAGCGCCATCGGGCTCTTCTATTATCTGCGCGTTATCGCCGCCCTGTACGCGCGCGTTCCGGAAGAAAGAGAACGCGCCGGCATAGCGCCGTTCCTTTCCTTCACCGGGAGCGCGGTACTGATACTGCTCATCACCGCGCTCATCGTCCTCGGCATCCATCCCTCGCCGCTCATCGCCCTGCTCGAGACCACCGTGGCCCGCCTGCTGTGAGCGGATGTAAATAAAGCCTGTGGAGGGTCCTTTCGGCTGCCGGTCTACCGCCCGGCTCCATTTTATTGTATGCTGAGTGGTATATCTCGGACGGCGGTGTTGAGTTGAGTTATATAAGATATGTTAAAGTACTATGCTGAAAACGAGATGCGCTTAGCGAAGAGATGATGCGAGGTGTCCGGAGCCATGCCTGAGAACAGAAGTGCGAGAACCGCAGTACTGCTTGCAGAAGACGATGGAGGGATCAGGTTCCTGCTCAAGACGCTCCTTGAGCAGGCCGGCTATGCCGTTATCGAAGCTGCCAACGGCGAGGAGGCGGTGAAGGCGTATATCGGCAACAGGGACGTTATACAGCTCGTTCTGCTCGATGTCATGATGCCCAAGAAGACGAGCAAAGAGGTCTGCGAAGAGATCGGCAAGATCAATCCCGATGTCAAAACGATCCTGATGAGCGGGTATCCCAAGGAAGTTTTACAGGGGAGAGGCCTCCTCGAAGAGGGCGTTGCGTTCCTTTCGAAACCGGTGGACCCCCAGGAGCTCCTGAAGAAAATGTCCGAACTGCTCTCGTAACCATCGCGGGGCCGGGGGCCCCTTCAGCCTTCATCCTTCAGATTGTTCAGGCATGTCTGTTCATGAGGGTTCTCTATGCCGCGTCGGCCGGTCCCTGGCAGCCCCTGAAAACGGCGCCAGGGCAGCGGTCACCCTGGGTTACGTGAGTCTAGAATGAGAGTTCTTTTCGTTTCGAGTCCTTTTCGGCGGTCAGTCCCGACATCTTATACATGAGCGTTTTGTCCTGCCGGGGGATGAAACGCGCATTCAGTCCGCTGATCGAGAATTTAACGCCGCCGTTGACCCCCTCTTTGAGGAGGTTGTCCATCTCGAGATAGGCGACCTTGTAGCCGGTATTGACGCCCTCGTTGATACCGAAGAGCCATCCGCAGGCGAAGCTCGCGGGAATCGACAGGATCACCAGTATACGTTTCAGTTTCTTCATGTTCAGTATGCTCATCTCTCAAACCTCCTTGCGGTGCTTCCAGGGGGGGACCCCCCCTTTGTTACCTCTTATCCGCTTGATGATGAAGCTTTCAGTATACCATCTTTAATCTACCAGTGCAGGGGCCCCCGATGCACCGGAACGATAGGCCTATTAATAATTTTTATGGTCCTGCCCGGTGGCGATGATGCCGGTCCAGCTCGACTCATAGCCCACATGCATCTCTTCAACCGGGGCGTCGACGAGGGAGGGGTAGCTTTCCCCCAGGTCAATCATCAGAGAATAACGCTCCCTGATGGAAAGGGTCTGGTAGAGGGGTGATTCCATCAATATAGAGATAAGTTTACGAAAACCGCAACCGCTCATATACTCACCTCCGGTACGATGTCGAAAAATATATTTCAAGTTGCGTGCCAGCGATGCCCGGAATGGGTGCTATCAGACCGCGATCAATGGATAAATATGCCAATATAACAAAAACTTGCGTACTGGAGAAGAGGCGCCGTCGATGGGACCGGAGCGCCTGTTGTGATAAGCGTGATTATGAGCTTGTCTGAAATGGCCGGGCCATTTTGAGCTATCTATCAGGCCAGCGGGGTGAAATGATCCCGCTGTAGCGCCATGTCATCCTAATGGCGGCAAGGGGGTATCGGTCTCTCCGCAACAGAGAAAAAGAGGCCGTGTGGTTGGAGGGGCACACGGCCGTCAGGAGAAAAGAGTATGTCAGTAATTAAATGGTAGCAGAAAAAAGGAAGCTGTCAACTTTTTTTATTTCTCCCGTGTATCGCGATAGGGCTCGACATCGTCGATCGATACCTTGAAGAGCTGCTCCTCTCCCGGTTTCGTGATAATCAGGTCTTTGCATATCTTGTACTCTTTGCCCTGATAATGGCTTCGGTCGCAGATCTCTTTCACTGTGTAGACCTTTTTCTTGTAGACGACCCTGCCGTGGTGGTGCACGCTCTCCAGGACGCTGTCGATCCTCTGCTGCCTTCCCCGCAGCATCAGTTTTCTCACCAGCAGGGTCGTGAGATATCCTGCTGCCAGAAGGGCGGTCACTACGTACGCGATCTGTTCCATAGTATATTCCTCAGCCTCCTTCGAGAGGGCGCTTCCTTGCGGGCCCCCTCTTCCCAAGCATATAGCATTAAGCATATCCCATGCCAGTGCCGATAATAAAGAGAGATGGTTGAAAACAGGGGGATGATGCCGTACCGCCCTGAAGCGTAAAGGCGTGAACTGGAGGGACTCCCCTACAGGAAGGGAAAAATATTCCTCGCACCTATTCATTAATAATGATCGTGGCGGTGAGCGGTTCGCTTGAATCGACGGCACGGAGCATGGTATGATTGAGACGATGAAGAGATGGTTGATTTTGTTAGCGATGCTGCTCGCGACCGGCGAGGCGAAGGCCGATATTTTCACCTACCAATCGCCCGACGGCTCTGTTCACTTTACGAATTGCCCTGTCGATAAGAGCGGCAGGATCGTTTACAAAGAGCAGCAGACCCCCAAGGAGAGCCCCAAAAAAGAGGCGGCGCCGGTCCGTGCGAAGAGGGAGCCGTCTCCCCGCTCGTTCGACCTCCACTCGCTTGTAGAGGAAAAGGCGCGGCAGCATGACATGGACCCCCAGCTCATCAAGGCGGTGATCAAGGCCGAGTCGAACGGCAACCCCAACGCGGTCTCGCCGAAAGGCGCCTGCGGCCTGATGCAGCTGATGCCCGGCACTGCATCCCTCCTCGGCGTCGCCGATATCTTCGACCCCGAGGAGAACGTCGACGGCGGGACCCGATATCTCAAGTATCTGCTCGAGAAGTTCGGCGGCAACACGGTCCTCGCCCTTGCCGCTTATAACGCAGGGCCGAAGCGCGTCGAGAAGAAGTGGGCCGTCCCCTCCATCCCCGAGACCGTGGCCTATGTAAAGAAGGTGATGGCGTCCTATACGGGAACGGCGCCCATCACCATGACGGCGCAGGAACTGCAGCGCGAAATAAAGAAAGAGTATAACCGCATCAAGCGGTTCGTTCAAGAGGACGGCACCATACTCTTTACCAATTCGTATCTCGCCACTTCGTATCAGAAAAAATAGGGCTATCCGATGACCACTGCGGCAGGGACGTTGCGGGAGGAAATACTACGGCTGAAAGCTGAACGCAAGGCGATCATCCTCTCTCATAATTATCAGCGCGACGAGGTGCAGGATATTGCCGATTACGTAGGTGATTCGCTCGAGCTTTCTCGTATTGCCGCGACACAGGAATGCGAGGTCATCGTCTTCTGCGGCGTCCACTTCATGGCCGAGAGCGCCTCGATCCTCTCTCCCGACAAGGTGGTCCTCCTGCCCGAGATCAGCGCCGGCTGCCCCATGGCGGAGATGGTGCAGGTCAGGTCTCCCCGGAGCGTCTGGAAGACCTTCCCCGGCTATGCTGTCCAGCCGGTCTTCGTCTTTCCCCATGACTTTACTCTGAGGGACATCAAAGCGCGTTACCCCGGCGTGCCGGTCGTCGCCTATGTCAACACAACGGCCGAGGTGAAGGCCGAGAGCGATATCTGCTGCACGTCGGCCAATGTCGTCAAAGTGGTCGAGTCGCTGCCCGATGAGCGGGTCATCTGTATCCCGGATCGCAATCTCTCGATGTGGGCGGCCAGGAACACCAGGAAAGAGATCATCGCTTGGGACGGGTTCTGCCATGTCCACGACAGGGTCACCAAAGAGGATGTCGAGCGGGCGAGAGCGGAGCATCCTGCCGCGCTCTTCATGGCGCATCCCGAGTGCAGGCTCGAGGTGCTCGAGCTCGCCGACCACGTAACGAGCACGTCGGGCATGCTGCGGTTCGCCCGCGAATCCGGTGCGAGGGAGCTCATCGTCGGCACCGAGCTGGGGCTGATGCACCGCCTCACGAAAGAGAACCCGGGCAAGATATTTCACCCGCTCAGAAGAGACATGATCTGCCCTAATATGAAGAAGACCACCCTCGGCAGCATCCTCGCCGCGCTCAAGGAGATGAAGCCGGTGATCAAGGTGCCGGAAGAGATCCGGATACCCGCAAAGCGCGCCCTCGACCGGATGCTGGCGATACGGTAAGGAGTCACACGTACAGCGGGGCGATCTGCAATGAAAAGTTGTTCCCAGCGATACCTTGAAGTATTAGCTAACCACGACTATAGCCTTACTGGAAAACCAGGTATATTCTTTAGCGATGAACTTGCAAAGCCCGTGATGGGATTCATCGCTTTGGAACGGCTTTTCATTGCAGATCGCCCTGCTGTGTTCTGGGAACAGGTACATGAATCCTCTTGAGCAGAAAATAGCCGATAGAATCCGTGCCGAGGGGCCGCTCAACTTCGAGACCTTCATGGAGATGGCGCTCTATTATCCCGGCCTCGGATATTACACGAGAGAGGCCGCGCGCATCGGCAGGGCAGGGGACTTCTACACCAGTCCCCATCTCCACTCGCTCTTCGGCGCCATGCTCGGCAGGCAGCTCGAAGAGATGTGGCAGCTCATGGGGAGGCCCGATACGTTGCATGCCGTGGAGATGGGCGCCGGAATGGGATACCTGGCGAAGGACCTGCTCGACTACCTAAAGCATAAGGAACTATATCCTTGTCTGGCCTATACGATCATCGAGCTGAATCCGTCGATGCGGCGCAACCAGGAGGAGCTGCTCCGTGAGCACACGGGGAAGGTGTCGTGGGCATCGGCGCTCCGTGACCTCTCTTCGATGAGGGGCTGTATTGTATCGAATGAGCTCCTCGACGCCTTTCCGGTGCGTCTTGTCGAGATGGATGACGAGCTTTCCGAGGTTTATGTTTCGGTATCGGAGGAAGGCCACTTTATCGAAGTGAAGAAGCCCTGCTCTCCGGAGATAGCGGACTACTTCGCTGGCTTCTCGATCGCGCTGCCCAAGGGGTTCAAGACCGAAGTGAACCTGCGCATCAGGGAGTGGCTGCAGGATATCTCCCGCTGCCTCGAAGAGGGTTTCGTGCTGACCATCGACTACGGCTATTCCGCGGGCGACTATTACAGCGAGGATCGGAGCCGCGGAACGCTCCTCTGCTACCATCAGCACCAGCTCAACGAGAATCCCTACCAGCACATCGGCGAACAGGACATGACCGCGCATGTCAATTTTTCCTCCCTCAAGAAGTGGGGAGAGCAATACGGGCTGAAGGCGGTCGGCCTCTGCTCGCAGGGACCCTATCTCGTGGCGCTCGGCATCGATGAGGTGATCACCGAGCGGTACGGCCCTGCCCCCGACCCCTTCGAGATGGCGAGAGTGAAGAAGCTGCTCTTCCCGCAGGGCATGGGGGAGTCCCACAAGGTGATGATACAGTATAAAGGGAAAGCCGACCCGCATCTCCGGGGCTTCTCGTTCCGCAACCAGGCCGGAAAGCTCTAGCGCGCTACCTTGCCGAGGTATTCTTCCAGACGGGAGATGCTTTTCAAGAGCCGCTCCGGGGTGTGGGCCTCTATGGTGTGGATGCACGGCTTTCCCTTGAGCAGAGAGAAGAGCGTGGAGAAATCTATGGCGCCTTCTCCCAGGGGAAGATGCTGGTCGGCGCTCCCGTCGTTGTCGTGCAGGTGGAGCTCGATGAGGTGATCTCCCAGTGCGTCGATCCATGCCCCGAGAGGGAGCGATGAGAAGAGGTTTGCGTGGCCGGCGTCGAAGCAGATGCCGAAGTCGCGGGCGTTCATCTCTTGCATCAGGAGCTTCAGGTTCGACGGCTCGTCTTCGAAGATATTCTCGATAGCGATCATCGCGCCGACGCGCCGAGCCCGCTCGAGCAGGGGCGCCCAGGTCTCGAGGCTCTTTTCGAGCCACAGGTCCACCCTGAGCGCATATTTCCACTTCTCGTACCCCGAATGAAACACGATCGCGCGCGGCTTCAGCGCCTCGGCAGCATCGAGCACCTGGTGGAAGCGCTCCATCGTTACCGCCCGCACCTTTGCATCGACCGCGCCGGGCGAGAGGTCCATGAACGGCGCATGGAAGGTGAGCGAAGGGTTGTGTGTCAGCATTCCCGAAACCCTTTCGAGGCCGCCCGGCGCGAGCGTATCGAGGACCTGAGCGCCGAAGTATATCTCGAGATTCAGTCGATGCTCGAGAATAAAGGGGAGGTGCTCATCGATCTTGTCGTAGGGGACATGAGCATGCGGGGAAGTAATGCTCATGTGGAGGAGGCGGGCTCCTTCTTCGTATCCGCTTTGGGTTCGGCCTTCGCCTCTGCCTTGGCTCCTGCGGCGCCGTCCGGTTTATCGGGAGCCGCTTTCTTGTCCGCAGCCTCTTTGCCTTTGGCGTCGCCTTCGGACTTCCGGGCGTAGTCGGTGACGTACCAGCCCGACCCTTTCAGGACAAAGGAGGTGTTCGAGATGAGCTTCTTCACCTCGCCGCCGCACTCGGGACAGGCCGCCAGGGGGGAATCGCTGAATTTCTGGATGATCTCGTGGCTCTTTCCGCATTTGAGACACTCGTACTCATATATCGGCATCGGCTATTGTTCCTCCTCGATGAAACACTGTAGTATAATAACTATAACCAAGCATCGCGGGTCAGTTCAAGCCGCACGGTGGCTGCCGCCGGTTCCTTCAGCGGGGAAACCTTTTGTATTATTGACTTTATCGGAAGGTTTCTGCTTAAATATTAAGTCGAAATCGTTACGGAGGTATCATAACATGTATGCAATAGTCGTGGCAGGAGGCGAACAGATACGGGTCGCTGCCGGAGATACGGTGAAGGTCGACAGGATCAACGGCGACGTCAACACCGAAGTGGTGCTGGATAAAGTGCTCATGATCTCCGGTGAGGGCAAGACCGTTACGGGCAGGCCCTATATCGAAGGCGCACGGGTAAAGGCCGAAATCGTCGGCGCAGGGAGGACGGACAAGATACTCGTCCTGAGGACCACTCCCAAGAAGGCCCACAATAAAGTGAGAGGCCACCGGCAGCACTACACCACGCTTAAGATCAAAGAGATCATCGGAGGATAACATGGCACATAAAAAAGGCGTAGGAAGCACGAGAAACGGCCGTGACAGCGAGTCGAAACGGCTCGGAGTGAAGAAGTACGGCGGGCAGGTCGTCCGCGCCGGCAATATCCTGGTGCGGCAGCGCGGGACCAAATTCCACCAGGGGCTCAATGTCGGCAAAGGGTCCGATGACACGCTCTTCGCCCTGGTCGACGGCGTCGTCAGGTTCGAGAGAAAAGACAAGACCAGAATGAAAGTGAGCGTCTACCCGGTAGCGGAGTCCCAGCCGGCGCCGGCGAGCGCGTAACAGCAGAGCGAATCGTTACGAGAGGCGGGTCATGACGAGTGACCTGCCTCTTTCATTTCAGCATCACTTCAGTAATCTCATAGTACCCTTTCTTTAACTATGCAATTCGTCGATTACGTAAAAATTCAGGTGAAGGCCGGCGACGGCGGGCGGGGATGCGTGAGCTTCCGCCGCGAAAAGTTCGTCCCCCGGGGCGGCCCCAACGGCGGCGACGGCGGGCGGGGCGGCCATGTCATCCTGCGCACCGACAGAGAGCTGAACACCCTTTACGACTTCCGCTACCGCAAGGAGTATAACGCCGAGCGCGGAGAGCACGGCAAGGGAAGCAATAAGCACGGCAGGGACGGAGAGGACCTCATCATCCCCGTGCCGGTCGGAACCGTGGTCAGGGATGCCGGGACCAACGAGGTGGTCGCGGACCTCGATCACGAGAACCAGGAGCTGATCGTCGTCCGGGGAGGGCGGGGTGGCCTCGGGAACGCCCATTTCGCCACCGCAACGCGCCAGGCGCCGAAGTTCGCCCAGCCCGGAGAGCCGGGCGAAGCGCGACAGCTCACGCTCGAGTTGAAGCTCCTCGCCGATGTCGGCCTCATCGGATTGCCGAACGCCGGGAAGTCGACGCTCATCTCGGTCATCTCCGCAGCCCGTCCGAAGATCGCGGATTATCCTTTCACCACGCTCATCCCCAACCTCGGCGTGGTCAAGCTCGAGGACTTCCGGAGCTTTGTCGTGGCCGACATCCCGGGGCTGATCGAGGGCGCGCATCGCGGCGCAGGGCTCGGCTTCCAGTTCCTCCGGCATGTGGAACGGACCTCGCTGCTGCTCCACCTCGTCGACTGCTCTGACCTGCTCACGAGCGACCCTGTCGAGGATTTTGAAAAGATAAACCGAGAATTAGTATTATACAGTCCCGAGCTGGAGCACAAGCCGATGGCGGTGGCCGGGACCAAAACAGACCTGGCGCACGAGAAGGCGCGGCTGAATAAGCTCCGCGACTACTGCACGGCAAAGGGGCTCGATTTCTTCGCGCTCTCCGCTGCGACCGGCGAGGGAGTGCGTGAGCTCGTGATATACCTCGCCGAAAAGGTGAAAGAGCAGCGGAGCAGCGGTCGATGAAGGTGACAGCATGAGCAGAGTCGTCATAAAGATCGGCAGCAACATCCTGGCCGACGCCTTGGGCGGATTAAACCAGAAGCGGATATCCTCCATCGCCCGCGATGTCTCGGAGGTCTGCGCTCAAGGGCACGAAGTGGTCATCGTCTCCTCCGGCGCCGTCGCCGCAGGCATGAAGAAGCTCGGGCTCAAGGAGAAGCCGAAAGAGATACGCCTCAAGCAGGCCGCTGCTGCGGTGGGACAGTCATCGCTCATGTGGGCTTATGAGAAGAGCTTCGAGCGCCACAAGCGCAAAGTCGCGCAGGTGCTGCTCACGCGCGAGGACTTCTCCGACCGCGAGCGCTATCTCAATGCGAAGAACACGCTCGTGACGATCCTCTCCTACGGCGTCATCCCGGTCATCAACGAGAACGATACCGTCGCCACAGCCGAGATCAAATTCGGCGACAACGACCAGCTCGCCGCCCTCGTCTCGGGCCTCATCGATGCCGAACGCCTCATCATCCTTTCTGACGTTGACGGCCTCTATCCCGTCGATCCCCGGCAGGACCCCGACGCCGAGGTGATCCCCTATGTGGACGAGATAACGCCCGAGCTCGAAGCCGCTGCCGGAGGGACCGGCAGCACCGTGGGCACCGGCGGCATGTACTCGAAGATCCTTGCAGCGCGGAAAGCGCTCTCCTACAACATACGCGTCAATATCGTCAACGGCCGCAAGAAGGGCCTCATCGCCTCGCTTCTGCAGGGCGGCCACGCCGGCACCGAGTTCAGGCCGAAGGCGAAGAGCATCTCTTCCCGGAAAGGCTGGATCGCCTATGCCGTGAAACCCAAGGGCAGCCTCATCATGGACGACGGCGCCGTAAATGCGATCCTGAAATCGGGCAAAAGCCTGCTCCCCTCCGGCATCGTCACGGTCGAAGGCGCCTTCGACATCGGCGACGCCGTCTACTGCGTAGACTCAAAAGGCGCCCGCATCGCCAAGGGCATCGTCAACTATTCCTCCGTCGACATCTCCCGCATCAGAGGCAAAAAGACCTCCGAGATAGAGTCCCTCCTCGGCTACAAATACTCCGACGAGGTTATCCACAGGGATAATCTCGTGGTGCTGGCGTAGCACTTCGGCTGTCATCCTCTTTCCTTAACCTGTATTCACTTTGCGTCGTTCTTATTATTCGACATAGCCCCGCGTTTCGTTGAATAAAAGAAACGACTCGATTAAACTTGACCTTAATAAAAATGAAGATATGACGATAAGGATAAGACGATAAGTAAGGACGATAAGGGACGATAAGGGTCAGACTTAATACTTGATTAAAGCGTTCGGTTTTGTTACTGTTCTGCATGGCGAGAAAGACGCGTATTGAGTTCGAGGGAGCCCTCTATCACGTCATTACACGGGGCAATCAGAAACAGAAGGTCTTCAGAACTAAAGGTCATAAGACGATAAGGGTCAGACTTAATACTTGACTAAAGCGTTCGGTTTTGTTACTGTTCTGCATGGCGAGAAAGGCGCGTATTGAGTTCGAAGGAGCCCTCTATCACGTCATTACACGGGGCAATCAGAAACAGAAGGTCTTCAGAACTAAAGAGGACTTCCAGACCTATCTCGATATACTGCTCCGTTATAAAGATCGACATCGCTTCTCTCTCTATGCCTACGTCCTGATGAACAATCATATTCACCTGCTCATAGAGACCGCCTCTGTCTCTCTTTCCAAAACCCTCCAGGGCGTCAATCAAACCTATACCATGTACTTCAACCGGAAGTACCGTACCGTTGGGCATCTCTTTCAGGGGCGCTATAAGGCGATTCTGTGCGAAAAGGATACGTACCTGCTGGCCCTGGTTAAATATATCCACCTGAATCCCGTACGGGCCACCCTGACGCAGAGTCCTGATAGCTACCCGTGGAGTAGCCATGGAGTGTATATGCGCCCAACTGCAAAAGAGGCTCTAGTGGACACGAGACTTGTCCTGCCGCTGTTCAGCAAAAGGGAAGAGAGTGCACGGAAACTGTACCGTTCCTTTATGGGGGAGGAGATCAGCATTACGAGGGAAGACGTGTATCGGACAATTGACCAGCGGTTAATAGGTAGCAGCCGTTTTGTCGAGGAGATTATCGAAAAGCAGAAGGTCCCTCTTGAACGAAAGAGAAGAAAGCATGGGCTTTCTCTTTCGGAAATCGCTCGGGGCATCGAGAGAGCACATGGTGTCACGCTGAAAGATCTTCGTTCAAAGAGCAGGGTGAAAGAGATTGCTTGGTGCAGGAAGCTGTTGAGCATTGCGGCACTGGAGTATGGATACAGGGGAAAGGAGGTGGCGGCATTTGTCCACAAAGACCCGGCGATGATCTCACGGCATGTGAGCGAGAGGGCAGAATTGGCGGAGAAGCTGGAAGTCTTTCTGTTGTCGATAGAAGAGGAGTGAAGAGCGGTAGTAATTCAAGTATTAAGTCTGACCCCCTTGATCCCTTGAGTCTGACCCCCTTGACTTGATTAGTCTGACCCCCTTGACTTGATTCATAACCCCCTTGATTCATCCTCTCGTCTTACTGTTCGCTCAGTTTCGAGAAGTCGGCGACCTGGAAGGCGAGGGCCTGTACGCTCTTGATGAGGCCGAGGCGGTTCTGTTTGATCTCTTCGCTTTTATCCATGATGAGGACCTTGTCGAAGAATGTGTTGATCGGCGCCCTGAGACCGAGGAGCGCTTCTAACGCTTCGGCATACTTTCCTTTGGCGATAGCGGCAGCTACCTTCGGGGCGATAGCAGCGACGGACTTCCGGAGTTCGCGCTCCTCGTCGTGCGCGAAGAGGTCCTCGCGGACCGGGGGCATATCGCTCTTCGGCGCGATGTTGTTTACCCGCTTGATCGCGAGGAGGAAGGACTCGTAATCGGGCCTCGTCTTGAACGCCTGTACCGCATCGAGCCGTTCTTTCACCGCGGCGAGGGGATCGCTGGCGACGAACCGCGTAATCGCCGCAATCGCATCGGGCGTAGAGCCCGAGGACTGGAAGACCGAGTCGATACGCTGCTCGAAGAACTTGATGAGGTCCGCCATGAGCGTCTCTTTATCGCGGACAGCGAAGGGCTCGAGCGCCTTGTCGAGGAGCGCCGGGATGCTCATGGGATAACGAGTATTGAGCAGGATGGCGATGATGCCGAAGGTCTGCCTCCTCAGCGCGAAGGGGTCTTCTGAGCCGGTCGGCGAGAGGCCGATCGAGAAGAAGGAGGCGATATTGTCGAGCTTGTCCGCGAGGCTCACGACCGAACCGGTGGCGGTCCCGGGGACTCTGTCTCCTGCGTGGCCGGGGAGATACTGCTCGGCGAGCGCTTGGGCGACCTCGTCGGGGTGGCCGTCGTGACGGGCGTAGTAGCTTCCCATGATGCCCTGCAGCTCGGTGAACTCCCGTACGGCGCCGGTGATAAGGTCGGTCTTCGAGAGCAGGGCGGCGGTATGGGAGTGCTCCTTCTTATCGGGGCAGCAGCGGTCGGCGATGAAATCCGCCAGCGCGGCAACGCGCATCGTCTTGTCGAAGAGCGTACCGAGTTTGTCGTGGTAGACGACCTTCTTCAGCTCCTCGACCCGGTCGGCGAGCTTCACCTTCCTGTCCTCGTCAAAATAGAAACGGGCGTCCTCGAAACGCGCCTTGATGACACGCTCGGCGCCTTTCTTCACCATCACGGCATTGCCCTGCTTGGTGTTGCTCACAATGATGAAGTGGTTGGTGAGCTGTCCTTTCTTCTCTTTGCCCTCGAGGGCAAAATACTTCTGGTGGCCTTTCATGACCGTGATCAGCAGCTCCTTCGGAAGGGAGAGATACTCCGCGGGGAAGTCGCCCAGGACCGGCATCGGGTATTCGACGAGGAAGCTCACGTGCTGGAGCAGCTCTTCGTCTTCGACCGGCACTGCAGCGGCCGAGGCGGCGAGCTTGGCGATGCCTTCTGCGATGATCTTCTTTCTCTCTTCGGGATCGATGACGACGAAGCTGTTCCTGAGCTGGCTCACGTAGGTCTTGCTGTCCTTGATCTCGAATGCCGCCGGAGCGAGGAACCGGTGTCCCCGCGTGCTGTTGGAGCTCTTGACGCCGTCGATGTCAAAGGATATCTTCTTGTTGTTGCAGGTAGCCAGGATCCAGTGGATCGGCCGGGCGAACCTGAAGGTCCCGTCGCCCCAGCGCATCGCCTTGGGGAAGGAGAGGCTCGCGATGAGCCGGGGCAGCAGCTCGGGCAGCAGCTCTTCCGTAGGCTCGGCCTTCTCTTTGACGACGGCGACCAGGTAGGTCCCTTTCCCCTTCTCGCGGCGTTCGAGTGCGGTGAGGGAGAGCCCGTGGGTCTTCGCAAAGGCCTCGGCCGCTTTTGTCGGATTCCCCTCCTTGTCGAAGGCAGCGGTGACCGGCGGGCCCCATACTTCCTTCTCGGCAGCCTCCTGACTGGCGGCGATCTCGGCTATCAGGGTGAGTCTTCGCGGCGTGGCGAAGGTCTTTATCGAAGCGACGGGGATGCGGTAATCGGCGAACATGCTCTCCGCTATTTCACGGAGCCTCTCCATCGTCGACGGATAGAACCGGGCCGGTATCTCCTCGGTGCCGATCTCGAGGAGCAGGAGGGGGGAGGCTGTCGTCTCGGTAGCTTTATTGTGTGTCATACGCAGTGTCCGGATCACCTCTGGAGGAGGGGGAATCCCTTTTCCTCCCGCTGGTCGAGATACGCCTCGGCGCAGAGCTTGGCTAGGCCGCGCACCCGGGCGATATAACCCGTCCGCTCGGTCACCGAGATCACGCCCCGGGCGTCGAGCAGGTTGAAGGTGTGGGAGCACTTGAGGCAGTACTCATAGGAGGGGAGCACCAGGCCGAGCTCGTTCATGCGCCTCGACTCCTTCTCGCAGGCGTCGAACTGGCTCATGAGCAGGTCGGTGTTTGCGTAATCGAAGTTGAACTTCGAGAACTCGATCTCTCCCTGCTTGTGCACCTCGCCGTACTTGATCCCCTTGCTCCACTCTATTTCGAAAATACTATCGATCTCCTGAAGGTACATGGCGATGCGCTCGAGACCGTAGGTGAGCTCTACGGAGACGGGCTTCAGATCGAAGCCCCCCACCTGCTGGAAGTAGGTGAACTGCGTTATCTCCATGCCGTCGAGCCACACCTCCCATCCGAGCCCCCAGGCGCCGAGCGTGGGCGACTCCCAGTCGTCCTCGACAAACCTGATGTCGTGCTGTATCGGGTCGATGCCGATGTGGGCGAGGCTCTCGAGGTAGAGCTCCTGGCTCTCGAGCGGGGAGGGCTTGAGGATGACCTGGTATTGATAATAATGCTGCAGCCGGTTCGGATTCTCGCCGTACCTGCCGTCCGTAGGCCGTCTGCAGGGCTCTACGTAGGCCGTCTTCCACGGCTCGGGCCCGAGCACCCTGAAAAAGGTCGCGGGATGGAAGGTTCCGGCCCCCACTTCAACATCATAGGGCTGCAGCAGGATGCAGCCTTTTTTTGCCCAGAAGTCGTGAAGCCGGAGTATTAAGTCCTGAAAATACATGATACCTCTTCTGCAAGAAGATAAGAATGAATAGACATGTTAAATGAAACCTTCTTCCTTTGTCAAACAAAGGAGTCCTCCTCATTTCCCCTGGTAGCCTCTCGATTTTCCATCTCTGAAATTGACGGTGCCGGCGCCGGTAAGGTATAATCACGCCTATGTTGTTGTCTATGTCTTTGGGTGCATCGCAGTACGCCGCATGGTTTGAAAGCAGGAAAAAGGCAGCTTCCGCTCCGCCCGCGTTTCCTTTCCCTCTGCCTGAGTGCTCCGCCTGTCTTAAAAAGCATGGATTGCGAGGCGGCGATGCGTGTTCGTAGCGCCGCTGCAGCGCTGATCGTGCTCTTCCTCGTGCTCTGTGCTCCCCGCAGCTCCCCGCTTGCCGAAGTTCAGGCGAACCATGCCCGAATCGGGGGGGCAGCGCTCCCGTCCGAGTACGGGGAGGTCATCTATCGCTACAATGAGCGGAGCCCTCACCAGCTCTATGTCATCGGGATCAAGCACCGGAGCACCGCCAACCGCAAGAACGGCCTTTTAACGGCGCGGGCCCAGGCCGAGACCTTCAAGATCGGCGAGTGGCTTATTCGCAACGAAGGGGTCGAGCTCCTCTTTCCCGAGGGGTTCTTCGAGCGAAGCACGCTCCCCGATGCGGGAGATGCGGGGGCTCCTTCCCCTCTCGAGGGGCAGGCAACTGCGCGGGAACCGCTCGACCTCTCGATGCTGGAAGCGCGGCTGGGGGACGATTCGGTCTTCGTGAATGCAGAGATGCTGCTCGGCGAGCACTACCGTATCAGGAAGAAGCAGGCCGAGGACAGGGAGCTCTACGATGCGGCGAGCGACAGCCTCTCGCGCCTGGAGCAGAGCGATAAACGCTCGTATGACTACCTTGCCTTGCTCTCCCGTCTCGAGTACCTGCAGCAGCGCAGGACCGCGGCCATGCTCCAGGCGATTCCCGGGGCGATCGATGACGCCTTCACGAAGGGTGAGATCAGGAACAGAAAGGCGCTCCTCACCATAGGGATGAACCATCTCCTCGAGCTTATCACGTACGTCAAAGAGAACAAGATCGCCATATACTGCCCGCCTTTTGTCCCCGGGAGCGACAAGGACTATATTGCCGACGTCGCACTCTGCAACGGCGATTTCGGCCTCACCGTCATCATCCCCCGGGTGCTCGCCGACAACCGTGAGGTGCTGACCATGACGAGGCTGCATACGCTCGTCCCCTCACGCGCAGAAGAGCAGTCTTCTCCTCCCCGTCCTTAGCTCCAGCCGTCGAAAGCATTTCAAAAAAAAAGCCGTTTGTTTATAATTTAAGATAATTGTTCGAGGTGGTGCAGTATGAAGCTCTGTTGTCCTGTCTGCAAGAGAACAACGACCTGGGAGGAGAACCCGTGGAGGCCGTTCTGTTCCGAGCGATGCAAGCTCGTCGATCTCGGCAAATGGGCTGCGGAAGAGTACAAGGTCCCCGGAGAGCCGTCCCGGGATGAAGAGAACGAGCGGTCCGGAGAGGACCGGGAAGCCGGAGAGACGAGAAATACATAAATACACGCGAGGAGGATTCGATGGTACGCATAGGGGTTACCGGTGCAACGGGGAGGATGGGCAGCAGGATCGCGGCGCTGGCGAAGGAGCATCACGGCATAACGCTCGCCGCCGCGATCGAGAGGAAGGGGCACGAGGGCGTCGGCAAGGATATCGGCCAGCTCCTCGGCATCGGCGAGACCGGCGTGGCGCTTGCGGACTCAATCGATTCCGTTATCGGGCAGTGCGACGTGATCATCGACTTCACCTCCACGGCCGCCACGCTGCAGCACGCGAAGCGGGCGGCGCGTGAGAAAAAGGCGATGGTCATCGGCACCACCGGCTTCTCGAAGGAGGAGGTGGCGACGATCAAAGAGCTGAGCGCCTCCCTGCCGGTCGTGCTCGCGCCCAATATGAGCGTCGGCGTGAATCTCCTCCTGAAGGTTCTCCAGGATATCGCCAGGGTCCTCGGCGACGACTACGACATCGAGATCGTCGAGGCCCACCACCGGCTGAAGAAGGACGCCCCGAGCGGCACGGCGCTGAAGATGGCCCAGGTCATCGCCGAAGCGGTCGACCGGAACCTCGACGAGGTCGCCGTTTATGCGAGAAAGGGGCTCATAGGGGAGCGGACCAAAAAAGAGATCGGCATACAGACGGTGCGCGCCGGGGATATTGTCGGGGAACATACGGTGCTCTTCGGCGGACTGGGAGAGCGCATCGAGGTGACCCACAAGGCGTCGAGCAGGGACACCTTTGCGCGGGGCGCCCTCAAAGCAGCGTTATGGATTTCTGGCAGGAAGCCGGGGCTCTACGATATGCAGGATGTGCTGGGACTCAAATAAAGCTCACGGCTGATAGCCCATAGCATAAGGTGTGCTGCGAGCTATCAGCCCCCGTGCTTTATCCCTCGACGATGCTGTGCTCCTGCCACATGAACCAGTTGCCCGTGTCTTTCATGAAGCTGTAGGTGTTCGAGAAGATGGCGAAGTGCTGCTCCTCCTCGCGCACGAGGCGCTCGAAGAGCTTTTTCTCTTTCTCGGTCGAAGCTTCCGCGGCGGCTTTCCGGTAAAAGGCCGCTCCCTCCTTCTCCATCTGCATCGCTATCTTGAAGGCTTCCATCTCGTCGCTGGTAGCGCTCACCCGCTGCATCATCTGGTCTTTCATCTGCTCGAAGATGGTCTTGACCTGCCCCACGGGGCTCGCCTCCTTGAAGGTGAGCTCCAGCCCTCTGAGCAGCTGGTTGAGCATCTCTATATGGCGCTTCTCATCCTCTGCAATGGACAGGAACATCTTCCTGCCCACGGGATAGTTCGTCCTATCCGCTGCCTCGCTGTAGAACGTTACGGCGTCCGTCTCCATTTTCAACGATACTTCGATAGAATTCATGGCGCCTCCCCGGAGTTCAGATCTTCTCGAACATATCTTTTGAAGCGCCGCAGATGGGGCAGACCCAGCTGTCGGGGATCTGCTCGAAGGGGGTGCCGGGCGCTACACCGGAATCGGGATCTCCTGCCTCGGGATCATACACGTAGCCGCAAATAGTACATTTCCACTTTTCCATAGGTCCTCCGGTCGTTGGTGTAGTGACAAGTCTCCCTTAATCCTAAAGCAAAACCTATGGCCTGTCAATTTCCTGGGGCAGGGGTTCGCGCTCGATCTTTTCCATCTTTACCTTGGCGATTCTCTGGGCGACCATCTCGACGACGCGGAGGCGTTTGCTGTCGACCTCGATCGTATCCCCGGGCTTGGGGATCCTCTGGAGGTTGGTGACGATGAAGCCGCCGAGGGTCTCGTAGTCCTCCGATTCGGGGATTTCGAGATGGTAATCTTCGTTCAGGTCGCTGACGCTGGTCGAGGCATCGATGATCATGGAGCCGTCGCTCAGGGTGATCACCGGGCTCTCGGTGTCGTACTCGTCCCTGATCTCGCCGACGATCTCTTCGAGGAGGTCCTCGAGGGTCACCAGTCCGGATACCCCGCCGTACTCGTCGATGACTATGGCCATGTGGACCCTTTTGCGCTGCATCTCCCTGAGGAGGATACTGATCTTCATCGTTTCGGGAATGAAGATGGGGGGCTTGACGATCTTATGTATTTCGACTGTGCCGGTACGGGAAAGGATGTTATAAAAGTCCTTTGCGTAAAGGATCCCCCGTACGTCGTTGAGGTCCTTCCCGATGACGGGATAACGCGAGAACTTCTCTTCGGAGATGATCGCCTTCACTTCGTCGGCGGTCATGCCGATGCCTATGGTGACCATCTGGGGGGAGGGGATCATCACCTCCTTGACCGAGGTGTCGGTAAATTCGAAGACGCTATGGATCAGCTCTTTTTCGTCGGGCTCGAAGACCCCCTGTTCGCCGCCTTCCTCGATGAGCAGCTTGACCTCCTCTTCCGATATATAATGGCGTTCGGTAAAGGCCTTCCTGTTGAAGGGCTTGAGGAGGAGATTGGTGCTCGCCGTCAGTATACGGACGAAGAGCGTCGCCAGTTTCGAAAACTTCTCGACCTTGGGGGCTGCCCAGAGGCCGATGCCTTCGGCATTCGAAAGGGCGAGCGATTTCGGAATCAATTCGCCGAAGACAAGGGTGAAATAGGTAAGCGCCAAGACAACAATGCCTATCGCTATAGCTTCGGCATACGCTGCAATGAGCGGTACCGGTGCAGTGGCAATAAGGGGCTCTATAACCTCGACCGCGGCAGCGCCGCCGATAGCGGAGGCAAAAACGCCGGCAAAGGTGACGCCGATCTGGATTGTTGCCAGAAACCTGTCGGGGACCTCGCGGAGCCTGTTCAGCACGTCCGCATTTTTTCTCCCTTCGTCGATCATCTGTTTGATGCGCGATCTCCGTATGGTGACCACGGCGATCTCAGAGGCGGCAAAGAAGCCATTGAGCAGGATAGATATAAATATTAAAGAGAGATCAAACCACATAGTGTATCACAATGAACGCCGGGACGGGGAAGAACAAAGCGGGGATGAAATGGATTCCCTGCTCTCCGCGGACGACTGGTCGAAATTATGAGGGTAGCGATATGTTCCCTGTTCGGATTGGTTGGGGTCCATACATCCTTATTATACCATTTTTCTTATTTTTTCAAGAAGGGGCAACGAGAGCGAATATTATACCATTGCTATTTTCAGGTCAGGGATTCACGGTAAGGATATTTCTTACGATCTCGGGATGATGGGCGATGAGTCTCAGTTCATCATCGGTGAGTGTCTTCTGGGTATGGAGATTGGCATACTGCACCAGCTCGAGGATCCTCCTCGCCTCGTTGTCGTCATGGAACTCTATGCCCAGCTTGGCGTAGACATGGCGGAAGCCCTTGATACCGCCGTACTCGCCGGTGGTGATGACGCGGCCCGTCTCGAGGAGCTCCGGCTCACCCCGTCCCACATCTTCGGGGTCATATAACTCATAGTTCCTCCGGTCTTTCAGCGCTCCATCGGCATGGATGCCGGACTCGTGCGCAAAGGCGTTGGCGCCGACGCCCACCTGGGTTATCGGGATGGGGAGATTGAACGCATACGAGGCGTAGCGGGCGACCTTCCAGGCCTTTCCGAGATCGACATGCTCGTCGAGCGGTACCTTGTCGCGCAGTCCCTGGGAGAATTTCAGGGCGAGGATCGTCGAGACGAGATCGCAGTTGCCGGCGCGTTCTCCGTATCCATTGATCGTCGTATTGATATAGGCGTCGATGCCGGCCTCGATGGCGCCCTGGGCTCCTGCAAGGGAGACGGCCTCCGCCATGCCGAGGTCGTTATGGCAATGCATCTCTATCGGAAACTTAGTGGCGAGGGAGAGGGCCTTGATCCGCTCATAGATGGTGATGGGATCGTCGGTGCCGAGCGTATCGCAATACCTGACCCGGTCGGCGCCGGCCTCTTTGCCCATGAGGGCGAACTCGATCAGCCGGTCGAGCCCGGTCCTCGAGGCATCCTCCGCGTTGACGCCCACCGTCTCGGCCCCGAGCTCCCTGGCGAGCTTTACGGACTGGGCGACCGTCTTGAGGATGTCCTTCCAGGTCTTCTTCCCCTGGAACTTTCCCTGGAGCATGATCTCGGACGTGGACATCGAGAGGTTCAGATGCCTGACCCCGGGGCAGTTCTTGAAGGTCAGCCTGACATCCTCGGGGACCGCGCGGCACCACGCCTCGAGATGCATACGCCTGATGACCCCCGCCTTGGCGAGCTCCATATTGGCATTGATGTAATTGATCTCGTGCTTGAGGGTCGGGAAGCCGATCTCGCTCTGGTAGACGCCCATCTCGTCGAGATAGATGTTCAGCAGCGTCTTCGCGAGCTTCGGCAGCAGGATCCTCGACGTCTGGACACCGTCCCTGTTCGTGACATCTATCAAATAGACCTTGTGTCCCACGTGATCTCCCCCCGGCCTGCCTGCACGCAGGCTACTTCTTCCTCATGATCTCGCGGGCTATGGCGACCTTGCCGGTCCGGACGAACTCCTTGATGCCCATGGGCTTCATCAGCTCGATGAAGGCCTCGATCTTCTTCTCGTCGCCGGTGATCTCGATGGTGTAGGTCGTGGGGCTCGAGTCCACGACCTTTCCCCTGAATATCTCGGTGATCCGGAGCGCTTCGGCCTTGGTGTCCTGCCGCGGGGCGACCTTGATGAGCACCATCTCCCGCTCGACATGGTCGAGCTCCGTGAGGTCCGTAACCTTAATCACATCGATCAGCTTGTTGAGCTGCTTGGTGATCTGCTCGATGACCCAGTCGTCGCCGGTGGTGACGATCGTCATGACCGAGACCTGCGGATCGATCGTCTCTCCCACCGAGAGGCTTTCTATGTTATAGCCCCTGCCGCTGAAAAGGCCGGAAATCCTCGAAAGCACGCCGAATTTATTCTCAACGAGTACCGAAATCGTATGCCGCATCTCTCTCCTCCGTTACTTTACTGCCTTGAGTTTCTTTTCCGACTTCTTTTCTTTCTCTTCGAAGAGCATCGTATCCAGCGTGGCGCCGGCAGGGACCATGGGGAAGACCTTCTCTTTCCAGTCGACGACGAAGTCCATGAAGACCGGCCTCTTGGTCTTGAATGCCTCCTTGAGCACGGGATCGACCTCGCTCGGCTTCGTCGCCCTCAGGCCGACCGCTCCGTACGCGTGAGCGAGCTCGACGAAGTCGGGCGTGACATCGAGGCTCGTGTGGGAATACCGCTCCTGGAAGAAGAGCTCCTGCCACTGCCGCACCATGCCGAGAAAGCGGTTGTTCAGGATCGCGACCTTCACCGGCAGCTTGTTGATGACCGCGGTGGCGAGCTCCTGGATGTTCATCTGGATGCTGCCGTCGCCCGCGATATCGATGACGAGCTTGTCCGGGTAGGCAAGCTGTGCCCCGATGGCAGCGGGGAAGCCGTAGCCCATGGTCCCCAGGCCGCCCGAGGTGAGCCAGCGGCGGGGCTTGTCGAACTTATAGAACTGCGCAGCCCACATCTGGTTCTGCCCCACCTCGGTCGTGATGATCGCGTCCCCTTTGGTGAGCTCGTAGATCCTCTCGACCACGAACTGGGGCTTGATGGTCGAAGCGGAAGGGGTGTAGGTCATCGGCCGCTCACGCTTCCACTCATCGACCTGCTTGAGCCAGGCCTTCCGTATTTCGCCCCACTGCTCCTTGTTATCCTTCTTGAGCATCTTGTTGAGTACCGCGAGGACGCGCTTGACGTCGCCGACGATCGGGATATCGACGCGCACATTTTTCCGTATCGAGGTGGGGTCGATGTCTATATGAAGGATCTTCGCATGGGGCGCGAAGCCCTCGATCCTCCCGGTCACCCGGTCGTCGAAGCGCATGCCGATGGCGATGAGGAGGTCCGACTCCTGGATACTCTTATTGGCAAAGTAGGTGCCATGCATGCCGAGCATGCCGAGAGAGAGCTTATGACTGCCCGGGAAGCTGCCCAGGCCCATGAGGGTCATGGTGACCGGGATATTCGTAATCTCGGCCAGCTCCTTTACCTCGTGAGACGCTTCGGAGAGCACGCAGCCGCCGCCGGCGATGATCACCGGCTTTTTGGCCTTCGCGATCTCGTGGGCCGCCCGCTCGATCATCCATTTGTTGCCCTCGTAGGTGGGATTGTAGCTCCTGATATCGACCTTCTCGGGCCAGACGAAGTCGGCCTTCCCCGCCGTCACATCCTTCGGAAGGTCGATGACCACCGGACCGGGCCGGCCCGTGGTCGCTATATGGAACGCCTCGCGCAGCTGGGAGGCGAGGTCCTTCACGTCCTTTACAAGGATGTTGTACTTAGTGCAGGGCCGCGTGATGCCGACGATATCCGCCTCCTGGAAGGCGTCGTTGCCGATCAGGACCGTCGGCACCTGCCCGGTGAGCACCACGAGGGGAATGGAATCCATCGCCGCGGTCGCGATGCCGGTGACGGTATTGGTGGCGCCCGGTCCGGAGGTCACGAGCGCTACGCCCGGTTTGCCGGTAGCCCTCGCATACCCGTCCGCGGCATGCACCGCCCCCTGCTCGTGGCGGGTAAGGATGAGCTTGATGTCCTTGTCGTCGTAAAAGAGATCGAAAAGGTTGAGGATGACGCCTCCGGGATAGCCGAAGATATGCTTGACCCCTTCCCGCTTGAGACACTCCAGCACTATTTCTGCACCTGTCACTTTCATGTGGTTACTCCTTGCCGTTGAACAACATTCATACGTTGGTTATGGTATAAGGTACTAAAATAGCATAAGTTTCGGTCTCATTTCCATAGTGTCGCACGTCGACGGGCCGGCTCCTCCGTTTTTTCGGCCTTTCGCCAGCAAATCCTTTGACAAGACGATCGATTTGTGCTTTAATAGAGGAGCCTTTAAGGATAGTCCCGTGAGACTAAAAGGAGACCAGGTGAATTGCGTATCACTACATAATCAGAGCCTTTCCCGTCATGCGGGAAAGGCTTTTTTATTAGTGCGGCATAGAGAGAACGACTGATGAAAGAGCTCCTCAATAAGAAAGACATAGAGCGCATCCTTTCGAGGATCGCCCACGAGATCGTCGAGAAGAACAAGGGAACCGAAGGCCTCTGCCTCGTCGGCATCCAGCGGGGCGGGGTGCATCTCGCCCACCGCCTCTCGCGGAGGATCAACGCCATCGAGCATGCCGAGCTTCCGGTGGGATCTCTCGATATATCGCTCTACCGCGACGACCTCGCGATGAGGAAGGCGCATCCCGTCGTCAGGAAGACCGATCTGCCCTGCGATGTTACGGGAAAAAGGATCATCCTGGTCGACGATGTTCTTTTTACCGGCCGGTCGATCAGGGCCGCCATGGATGCGCTCATGGATTTCGGCAGGCCTGCACAGATACAGCTGGCGGTGCTCATCGACAGGGGACACCGGGAGCTGCCCATACGGGCGGATTATGTCGGCAAGAACATACCGACCTCCCGGAACGAGAACATAGAGGTGCAGCTCGAAGAGGAGGGGTTCGGCGATACTATCCTCCTCCAGCAGGCGGAGTAGGGCATGTCCAATCACCTGGTAGGCATAAAAGAGCTCTCGAAGGAGCGCATCTCCCGGATACTCGATACCGCCTCCTCTTTCAAGGATGTGCTCAAGAGGGATATCAAGAAGGTGCCCGCGCTGAGGGGGAAGACGGTGGTGAACCTCTTCTTCGAGCCCTCGACACGGACGAAGACCTCGTTCGAACTGGCGGAGAAGCGCCTGAGCACCGATGTGCTCAACTTCTCGGTGCCGACCAGCAGCGTGGTCAAGGGGGAGAGCCTTTTCGACACCATCAAGACGATCGAAGCCTACGGCGTCGATTTCATCGTCATCCGCCACGGCTCGAGCGGGGTGCCCCATTTCATAGCGCAGCACATGGCTGCTTCGGTGATCAACGCGGGCGACGGTACGAACGAGCATCCCACCCAGGCGCTGCTCGACGCCTTCAGCATCATCGAAAAGAAAGGGTCGCTGGAAGGGCTCACGATAGCCATTGTCGGCGATATCGTCCACAGCCGCGTCGCCAAGTCGAACATCTACCTGCTTTCGAAGTTCGGCACCCGGGTGCGGCTCATCGGGCCGCCTGCCTTGATTCCCGATATGCGGGAGTATGGCGTCGAGGTCTTCTACGATATCGACGAGGGATTGCGAGGGGTGGATGTTGTCATGATGCTCAGGATACAGATGGAGCGGATGAGCAGGGGCTTCTTCCCCTCGACCCGCGAGTACTTCAAGTACTGGGGATTGAGCAGGGAGCGTCTCGCGCTTGCGAACAGCGACGCCATTGTCATGCACCCGGGGCCGATGAACCGCGGTATCGAGATCGCCTCTGAGGTTGCGGACAGCCCGCAGTCGGTGATCCTCGATCAGGTGACGAACGGCATCGCCGTGCGCATGGCGGCGATGTATATCCTGGCAGGGAGCGAGGGATATGAGTAAGGAGCTGCTGATAAGGAACGGACGCATCATCGATCCTGCACAGGAGATCGACGGTATAGGAGACCTCCTGTGCGAGGGTGGCCGCATAAAGGAGCTGCGGATGCACGCGCCCGGGCAGAAGGCGAAGACCGCGAAGCCGCCCCGCGAGAACGGCGACCTCCAGGTGATCGATGCCGAAGGCAGGCTGGTGCTCGCCGGGCTCATCGACATGCACACGCACCTGAGGGAGCCGGGCTATGAGCACAAGGAGACGATACGCACCGGTACGCTCGCTGCGGTGAGGGGAGGCTTCACCGCGGTCTGCCCGATGCCCAATACCAGCCCGGTGAACGACAATCCTACGGTTACGGCCTTCATTATCAAGAAAGCGCTCGAGCAGGGCTCCTGCGCGGTCTATCCGATCGGGGCCATCACCAAGGGACAGAACGGCGAAGAGCTGGCCGAGATGGGCCTCATGTATGACGCGGGATGTATCGCCTTTTCTGACGACGGCCGGCCGGTCATGAGCAGTATCATCATGCGGCGGGCGCTCGAGTATTCGAAGGTCTTCGACGTGCCGATCATCTCTCACTGCGAGGACATGACCCTCACCGACGGAGGGGTCATGAACGAGGGAAAGCTCTCGGCATCGCTCGGACTGAGGGGGCTGCCCGCGGCAGCGGAAGAGGTGATGGTGGCGCGCGATATCCTTCTCTCCGAGCTCACCAGGGGACGGCTGCATATTGCCCATGTCTCGACCGAGGGATCGGTCCGGCTGATCCGTCAGGCAAAGGAGCGGGGCGTGCCGCTCACGGCAGAGACCTGCCCGCACTACTTCTCGGTCACCGAGGATGCGGTCGGGGGGTACGACACCAATGCGAAGGTAAACCCGCCGCTGCGTACGGAGCGGGATGTGGCGGCGATCAGGGAGGGCCTGCGCGACGGCACGATCGACGTCATCGCCACCGACCATGCGCCGCACCACCGGGACGAAAAGAACCTCGAGTTCGACAAGGCGCCGTCCGGTATTTCCGGGCTCGAGACGGCCCTCGGGCTGAGCATGCGGCTTGTCCACGACGGTCTGCTGTCGCTCCCCGGTCTCGTCGAAAAGCTTGCGTACCGCCCGGCGAGGATACTCGGCATTGACAAGGGAACCCTGAAGCCCGGCATCGATGCCGATATCGTCATCGTCGATGCGGAACGGGAGGTGACCGTAGCGCCCGGGGAGTTCGCCTCGAGGGGCAAGAACACCCCCTTCGGGGGATGGACCCTCAGGGGATGCGCGGTAGTGACCATCTATAAAGGGAAGATCGCGACCGTTGTGTAAGGGACTTGGAGCATCTAACATGATGAGTAGAAAGAGCCGGACGAGGCAGAGTGCATTCGTCTCATTCTCGACGGGCATCCGGCCCGTCTCCGAGGCTAGGACAGCTCGGAATCGAGTCGTACCGACCCGCTTCGCCGTCCTGGCTCCGCCTGGGCTGTCCAAGCCGCTCATGTACTCTACCTCATCCGACTCCAAGCCCTTTCATTTTGTTAAGAGCTCTCAATATCGGGAGGATGAATGAGCAAGGCACTGCTGGTGCTCTTCGACGGCACCGTATTCGAAGGAACAAGTTTTGGCGCTGCGGGTGAGGCCGTGGGCGAGGTGGTCTTCAACACCTCCATGACGGGCTATCAGGAGATCCTCACCGATGCGTCCTATAAGGGGCAGATCGTTACCATGACCTATACCCAGATGGGGAACTACGGGGTGAACAAGGGAGATGCAGAATCCAGCGGGAGCCCCAAGGTGGAAGGCTTTATCGTAAAGGAGCACCTCGATTTCCCGAGCAACTGGCGGTCCGAGGCCTCCCTGGGAGAGTATCTGAGGGGCCACGGCATCGTCGGCATCGAGGGCATCGATACGAGGGCGCTCACGAGGCATCTGCGCAATCACGGCGCCCAGCCCGGCATCATCTCGACCGTTGATCCCGATCCGCAGAGCCTCCTCGGGAAGGTACGGATCTATCCGGGTATATCGACCTTCGATCTCGTCAAGGAGGTGACCACCGGCAGCAGTTATGAATGGAGCGAGGGCTGCTGGAAGTGGTGCGCTGTCGAGCGGAAACCTTCTGCCCTGAACGTCGCTGTCTATGACTTCGGGGTGAAGTTCAATATCCTGAGGAACCTTGCCGAGGCGGGCTTCAGGGTTACCGTCGTCCCCGCCCGCACTCCGGCGGAAGCGGTGCTCGAGATGAATCCCGACGGCATCATCCTGAGCAACGGGCCGGGCGACCCCGAGGCCGTGACCTACGGCGTCGAGAACGCGAAGAAGCTCATGGGCAAAAAGCCGCTATTCGGCATCTGCCTGGGACACCAGATCATCGGTCTCGCCCTGGGCGGCAGGACCTACAAATTGAAGTTCGGCCACCACGGGGGCAACCACCCGGTGAAGGACCTCGATACCGGCAGGGTCGAGATCACCTCGCAGAACCATAATTACTGCGTCGATATCCATAGCCTCCGCGACCAGGTCTCTCTGACCCACCGCAATCTCTACGACGGCACCGAAGAGGGCATGCGCCATGTGGAGCTCCCGCTCTTCTCGGTGCAGCACCACCCCGAGGCAGGTCCGGGCCCCAACGACTCGGCGCACCTGTTCAGGCGGTTCAGGGAGATGATCGAGGGATAGGGAGCAATGGAGAGCTCTGCATCATATCGGATCGAGATGACGGATGGCCTGTTTCGGTTGGAAACCGCCTCCTTCAAGGCAGAGAAGGGGAGCGTTCTCCATAGCGGCATCTACAACCGCGAGCTCGCCTCGAGTCTCGCCGCCGGCGCCGGGGTCATGCTCCTCGGCTTTTTTTTTGCCGTGGCGGCGACGGTCACGGCCGTGCATTACTTCGGCGCGCTCCTCGTCTTTGTGGCGCTCTTCCTCTTCTTCAGGACCTTTGTGTTCCGCGACCCGGTGCTCACGACCGTTATCGATAAAGAGCGCGGCGAGGCGACGATCTCGGTCCCGAAGCCCTTCGGCGCGAAGAGCATCTCTTTTCCGCTCGCTTCAATCGCCGCGATACGGCAGGACTGCCGGAGAGAGGCGCCCGAAAACCCCGACGGCGTGAGGATCGTCGAGCAGATCTCCGCACAGCACGGAACCGTTATTCCCGGGTTCGGCAGGACCGCCGAATTCTATACCGTCGAAGTGGAGCTCCATGACGGGAGACGATGGGTGGTCTTCTCGTCGGAAGACCCTTCTGCCGCCGAAGACGTTGCGTCAAAAATGAAACTGTATATAGAGAGGTAAGAATGCCGAAGAGAACTGACATCAAGAAGATACTGCTGATCGGATCGGGCCCTATCGTCATAGGACAGGCGTGCGAGTTCGACTATTCCGGCACGCAGGCCTGCAAGGCCCTGAGGGAGGAGGGGTACACCGTCGTCCTGGTCAACTCCAACCCCGCTACCATCATGACCGACCCCGAAACAGCCGATGCCGTCTATATCGAGCCGTTGTCGGCCGAGATCGTCGAGCTCATCATCAAGAAAGAGAGGCCGGACGCCCTCCTGCCGACCATGGGAGGACAGACCGCGCTCAACCTCGCCGTAGAACTTTCGGAAGCGGGAATACTCGACCGGTACGGCGTCGAGCTGATCGGCGCAAAGCTCCCGGCCATCAAGAAGGCCGAAGACAGGGAGCTCTTCAAAGAGGCGATGCGCCGCATCGGGCTCGAGGTGCCCCGCAGCGCAGCCATCACCAGTCTGAAAGACGGTCTCGATATCATCGAGCACCTCGGGTTTCCCGCCATCCTGAGGCCTGCCTTCACCCTCGGCGGCACGGGCGGGGGCATCGCCTATAACATCGAGGAATACCGTGAGCTGCTTGAGAAGGGGCTGAAGCTGAGCCCGGTGCAGCAGGTGCTCGTCGAGGAGTCGGCGCTCGGCTGGAAAGAGTACGAGCTCGAGGTGATGCGCGACTGCAAGGACAACGTGGTCATCATCTGCTCCATAGAGAATTTCGATCCCATGGGCGTCCACACCGGAGACTCGATCACCGTGGCCCCGGCGCAGACCCTCTGCGATAAAGAGTACCAGAGGATGAGAGACGCCGCGATCGCCGTCATCAGAGAGATCGGCGTCGATACAGGAGGGTCCAATATACAATTCGCCATCAACCCCCAGAACGGGAAGATGATCGTTATCGAGATGAACCCCCGGGTCTCGCGCAGCTCTGCCCTCGCGAGCAAGGCGACCGGCTTCCCTATCGCCAAGATAGCGGCAAAGCTCGCCGTAGGCTACTCGCTCGACGAGATCAGGAACGATATCACCCGGGAGACCCCCGCTTCGTTCGAGCCGACTATCGACTATGTGGTGACGAAGATCCCGCGCTTCACCTTCGAGAAGTTCGCCGAGGCGGACCCGACGCTTACGACGCAGATGAAATCGGTCGGCGAAGTGATGTCCATAGGCAGGACCTTCAAGGAGTCGCTGCAGAAGGCGTTGAGGAGCCTCGAGATCGGCTCTGCAGGGCTCGAGCCGGTCGATATCGCGGAAGAGGAGCTGCGGTCGAAGCTCAAGACCCCCAATGCCGAGCGGTTGTGGTGTGTGGCGCAGGCGATGAGGCTCGGCATGAGCAGTGATGAGATAGTTTCCCTCACCGCCATCGATCCGTGGTTTCTCAAGAACATGGAGCAGCTTGTCGGGATGGAGGAGATACTGAAGGATCAAGGGGCAAGGGTCATGGGTCATGGGTCCGAAAACCGCGCCCCTTGCCCTTTGCCCCTTGCCCCTGAGGTGTTGAGGCGGGCAAAGGAGTGGGGCTTCTCCGACAGGCGGATCGCCGCGCTGACCGGGGTGACCGAAAAAGATGTCCGTGATGCGCGGAGAGGGCTCGGCATCGTCCCGGTCTATAAGCTGGTCGATACCTGCGCCGCGGAATTCGAAGCGTATACGCCGTACCTCTATTCGACGTATGAAAGACCTTTTTATAGGGTCATGGGTCATGGGTCACGGGTCACGGGTCAGGAAAAGGATATTCTTGCCCCTTGCCCCTTGCCCCTTGTCCCTGCTGCCGAGTGCGAAGCGAATCCGACGGACCGGAAGAAGGTGATTATCCTGGGCTCCGGCCCGAACAGAATAGGGCAGGGTATAGAATTCGATTACTGCTGCGTCCATGCGGTGTTTGCGTTGAGAGAGATGGGGTACGAGACGATCATGGTAAACTGCAATCCCGAGACGGTGAGCACCGATTACGATACCGCCGACCGGCTCTATTTCGAGCCGCTCACGATCGAAGACGTTCTCAGCATCGTCGAGCGGGAGAGGCCCGAAGGAGTGATCGTGCAGTTCGGGGGGCAGACGCCGCTCAAGCTCGCCGTTCCCCTCGAAAAGGAGGGAGTGCGGATCCTCGGCACCTCGCCCGACTCGATCGACAGGGCCGAAGACCGGAAGCGGTTCAAAGAGCTGCTGCACAAACTGAACCTCAGGCAGGCCGAGAGCGATACCGCGATGTCCTGCGAGGAGGCGGTCGGCGTGGCGAGCAAGATATCCTACCCGGTGATGGTGCGGCCTTCCTACGTGCTCGGCGGAAGGGCGATGGAGATCGTCTATGACGAGAACTCGCTGACCGATTACATGAAGCGGGCGGTCAAGGCGTCGCCCGAGCACCCGATCCTTATCGACAAGTATCTCGAGGACGCGATCGAGGTCGATGTCGACGCGCTCTCGGACGGCGTGGACGTTATCATCGGCGGCGTGATGGAGCATATAGAAGAGGCGGGGGTCCACTCGGGGGATTCGGCATGCTCCATTCCCCCGTACTCGCTGCCGTCCGGCATCGTCGATGAGATCAAGCGGCAGGCAAAGGCGTTGGCAAAGGAGCTCAAGGTCATCGGTCTGATGAACCTCCAGTTCGCGGTAAAGGACAATGAGATATTCATTCTCGAGGTCAATCCCCGGGCATCGCGCACCATTCCCTACGTCAGCAAGGCGACCGGGGTTCCGCTCGCCAAGATGGCGGCAAAGGTGATGATGGGCGCCACCCTCAAGGAGCTCGGGCTGACCGGGGAGCGGGAGATCCGGCATGTGGCGGTCAAAGAGGCGGTCTTCCCCTTCGATAAGTTCCCCGGCGTCGATACCATACTGGGGCCGGAGATGAAGTCTACGGGAGAGGTGATGGGGATCGATACCGATTTCGGTCTCGCCTATGCAAAGGCGCAGGCCGCGAGCAGCAATAAGATCCCGACCTCGGGGAAGATCATCATCAGCGTCAAGGACAAGGATAAAGAACGGACTATCGACATCGCCAGGAAGCTGGCCGATATGGGGTTCCAGATCATCGCGACCAGGGGGACGGCAAAGTATCTCTCCGAGCAGGGCATTCCGGTTGTGGTAACGAACAAGGTCGCCGAGGGGCGGCCCCACATCGTCGACCTGATCAAGAACCGCGAAGTGAGCTTCATCATCAACACCGTGACCGGAGCCCAGGCGCAGCGGGACTCGCTCTCGATACGGAGGAGCGCCCTGCAGTTCAAGATACCGTACACGACCACGATCTCCGGGGCGCGCGCCGTCGTCATGGCGATCGAACAGCTGAAGAAAAAAGAGTTGAGCATCAAGGCGATACACGAGTATCACCAGAGCGTGGCAGGGATCCAAAATTAATGGGAAATTTACATCGGAAGACGGTATACTTTGGTAAGTATGGCATCGAACGGCTTTGAATCGCTCCTCGACGAGTCGGTGAAGATACACGGGCATCTCTGCCCGGGGCAGGTGCTGGGGGTGCGCATGGCGCTCCTCGGTCTCAGGGAAATCGGCATCGAGGAGCCGAAGGGAAAGGACCGGAAGAGCCTTATGGTCTTCATCGAAATGGACCGGTGCGCCACGGACGCCGTGCAGTCGGTGACAGGCTGCAGCCTCGGCCACCGGACGATGAAGTTCATGGACTACGGCAAGATGGCGGCGACCTTCGTCAATCTGAAGACCGGCAAGGCGACGAGGGTCATCGCAAAGGAAAGTGCGCGGGAGGATGCGCGGTCCTACTGCCCCGATATCGGCGATAAGTACGCAGCGCAGCTCGAAGCATACAAGGTCATGCCCGATGAGGAGCTCTTCGATACCATGGAAGTAACCGTGCAGATAAAGCCCGAGGATATGCCGGGGAGGCCGTTGAGACGGGTGATATGCGAGCAGTGCGGGGAGGCGGTGCAGGACATGAGAGAGATCAGCAGCGGGGGGAAAACGGTCTGCAGGGCGTGCGCCCATGATGCGTATTATAAGCCCGCTCCGTGCCGGCGGTGATTTTTTAATTCTTTCCGTTATGCACAAATGTCATAACGGCTGAACGTGAAGAGGTATCGGTTCCTATGGAGATACGATCGAAGCTCTGGATAGAAATAGACGGAGAGCCGGTCTTCGGCAGGGGGCGAAACCTTCTGCTGAAGGCGATCGACCGGTATGGCTCGATCAACCAGGCGGCGAAGGAGATCAATATCTCCTATAGGAAGGCCTGGAGCTACATCAAGGCGATGGAGGACCGGCTCGGCATCAGGCTTGTAGAGCGTCAGAGCGGCGGCAAGAACGGCGGCGGCGCGCTCCTTACCAAGGAGGCGCTTGAGTTCCTGAGGAAGTACGAGATGCTGGAAGAGGGTATACGGGAGGCGGTGGATGAGAGGTTCGAGGCCGTGTTCGGGAAGAATCGCTGAGCTGAGCAATTCCCGTGTGATGGTAAAGGAAGGAGGCCGGTATGTGCGATCTGCGGGATGAGAGAGTCGAGCTGAAGAAGGGGATGAGGACAGTGCCCGTCGCTGAGGCGGTCGGGATGGTCCTGGCGCACGATATTACCGAAATCCGGACCGGCGAGTTCAAGGGCAGGGCCTTCAAGAAGGGCCATATCGTCACTGCCGCTGATATCGAGCATCTCCGCCGGCTCGGGAAAGAGCATCTATATGTGCTCTCTATCGCCGGGGACGAGATGCATGAGGACGAAGCAGCCTACGCTCTCGCCGGAGCGCTGAAGGGAGAGGGCATCGCGATTCAAGGAGAGCCGAAAGAGGGGAAGATCACGCTCCTCGCCGATAGAGACGGGCTGCTCACGGTGAATGCGCCGCTGCTCGCCCGGTTCAACCTGAGCGGCGAGGTGATGTGCGCTACGCTGCATACCAATACGGTCGTCAGGAAAGGGGATGCCGTGGCCGGCACGAGGGCGCTGCCGCTTATCGTGAAGCGGTCGGCGGTCGAGGCTGCCGTTGCCCTTGCCCGGAGCGCCGGGCCTGCGCTCTGCGTCAGAGAGATGAGGGCGCCGAAGGCGGGCGTGGTGATCACCGGGAACGAGGTGTATTACGGAAGGATAAAGGATGCCTTCGCGCCGATCATTACTGCCAAGGTGGCGGCGTTCAACGGAGAAGTCCTCGGGGTGTATTATGCTCCTGACGACGAAGAGACGATCGCGGCCCGTCTCCGGGAGCTGATCGCTGCCGGCGCCGATCTGCTCATCACCTCGGGAGGGATGTCGGTGGACCCCGACGATGTAACACGGTTTGCCATAGAACAGCTCGGCGTTGTCGAGTCTTCGTACGGCTCAGCGGTGCTCCCCGGCGCAATGGTGATGGTGGCGTACGTCAGCGCGGAGGCGCGGAGGAACGGAGGAGACAGAAGCGCGGAAGCGCGGGAGGAGGGAGGTGACAGGCTCATTCCGGTGATCGGCATCCCGGCCTGCGGGATGTATCACAAGACCACTGTCTTTGATCTTATCCTCCCCCGGATCCTCGCGGGAGAACGTATCGGAAGAAAGGAACTGGCCGAGCTCGGACATGGGGGGCTCTGCCTCAACTGCCGCGAATGCCGGTTTCCCTTATGTCCTTTCGGCAAGTAATAGTTGTTTGACTTAAACCGGCAATTTTGCTATGCTCTTTCCAACCATGAAGCGGCTGGTTGTCCTCCTTCTTTTATTGCTGTCCTTCACTGCTGCCGAGGCCTTCGAGGTGAAAGGGCTCCAACCCCTGCCGCCCTTCGGCGTTTTCTCGACTTTCAGCGCCGAGAGCCTCAGGCAGAACAAGGTCGGTCTCGGCATCACTGTCGAACGATCGAACGACCCCGACTTCTATCGCACTATCGCGCACCTCGCCTACGGCCTGCACGACAGGCTCGAATTCAATTTCACGCTTCCCTATATCACGGACTGGGAAGACCGCGTGGACGGATTCGAGGATGCCCAGTTCGGCATCAAGCACCGTGTCATGGATGAGGGGGACGTCTACCCGGCGGTCGCCTATATGCTCACCGTGGCCCCGCCTTCGGGCAGGGATGAGTTCACGACCGAAGGGGGAGTCGGAGCAGGGCTTCTGCTCTCGAAGAAGATCGGTCCTTTCAAAGGCCATTTCAATCTCCTCTATACCAAACCCGACGACGGCGATCTGCACGAGGAGTACGCAGTGAATGTCGGGGCCGAGCTGGCGGTTGCGCACAACTCGAAGGTGCTCGCCGAAGTGGTAGGCAAGAAGAATTTCTTTAAAAATAAGATCGACCTGCTCGAGTGGCGGCTCGGCTACCGGATCGCCACTACCGAGTCGATATTCACCACCCTGGGAGCAGGGTTCGACATAAAGAACCGGACTCCCGATTTCAGGCTGATGTTTTCCGTAAGCATTATCCTTCCCAAAGAGGAGCGTCCCCTCCAGCGGATTTACGAATAGCGCTTTATGCTATAATTAAATCTGTATGTTTGATCTCGGAATTCAAGAGCTCATTGTCATCTTTGTCGTCGCGCTTCTCGTCTTCGGCCCCAAAAAACTTCCCGAACTCGGCAGATCCCTCGGAAAGGGGATCGCGGAGCTCAAAAAAGCGATGCAAGGGGTAAAAGAGCAGATGGACGCGGAGATGCGCGACATAAAGGACCCGCTGAAAGAGACGCTCACCTTTAATCCGGGCAATCCGGGCGCCCCCGGTGACCCGGGGACATCGGGAGCCTCTTCCCCGCAATCCAAAGAGGATGAACCGCAGCAGGAGGTTGCGCAGGGCGAGCCTGCCGCTCCTGCGCCTGACAGCACTGCGCCGGCAGAAGGCAAAAAGCGGAAGAAATCCCGGGGCACAACCGCGTGAGCCGCGGCGCATGAACCGCGGGGTGAGCATGGACGTGGACAGGGAAGAAGAGAAGCTGCCCCTTACCGAGCACCTGGGCGAGCTCAGGAAGCGGATCGTCGTATCGCTCGTCGCGGTACTCGTCACCTTCTCGATCACCTTCGCCTTCTCGGAAGAGATCTTCAGGCTCATCATGTTCCCCCTCAAGTACAACCTCGACTTCTCGGTGCGTGAGCTGTATGTGCAGTTCGTCCCCCAGGACAAGCTCCAGAATACGAAGCTCGTCTTTCTCGCTCCTGCGGAGGCGTTCTGGATGAACCTCAAGGTCGCGTTCGTCGCGGGGCTCATACTGGCGCTGCCGGTCATCTTTCTCCAGGTGTGGAAATTCATCGCTCCGGGGCTTCTGTCGCATGAGAAGAAGTATGTGCTTCCTTTCATCATCGTCGCGACGGTGCTCTTCCTCTTCGGCGCTGCCTTCTGTTTTTTCATCGTCCTCCCCTTTGCCATGGGGTTTCTCCTCACGTACAAGGTCGGCGACTTCCTCATGCCCATGCTCTCGGTAGGGCAGTACGTGGATTTCTGCCTTAAATTCATTCTCGCCTTCGGCGCCGTCTTCGAGCTCCCCGTTATCATCGTCTTCCTGACCAGGATGGGTATCGTCACTCCCAAGGGGCTTGCACGGAACAGGAAGTATGCGGCTCTCGTTGCATTCGTTGTTGCAGCGTTTTTGACACCGACGCCCGATGCCTTCAACCAGATCCTTATGGCCCTGCCGATAATGGTCCTCTATGAGCTCGGGATCTGGATCTCGCCGCTCTTTGCCAGGAGGAGGCAGGATGCTGCCGGGGCATAGAAGGCTATGGTGAGAGGCATGTAGCGGTGGCGGATGCCGGCAAGAGGAATTTCAAGGCGATAGCCGCGGATATCGCGGAGGGATTCATCACCGTGAATCCCATCTTTCTGAAACCCTTTGACGCGAATGCGCTGAAACTGCTCTGCACGACCATCGAGCGGAGGCAGAGCGAACTGCGCGCCGAGCCGTTCCCCTACCATGATCTCCTGCTGATACGAAAAAGGAACCTGAGACTCCAGCGGCTCTTCACCGCCCTCTCGGTCATCAAGAACTACGCCCGCGACCGGAAGATGACGATCTCCTAGCCCGACTTTTCGAGCTCTGCCAGCAGGTATTTCGAAACGAGCCCGTTGACTGCTCCGGTCACTGTCCCCGCGGTGATCAGGATCGGGGCGACGAGCAGAATCCCCTCGATCCTTTGGACAAAGAGCAGGTAGGCGACGAGGAGCTGCGCTGCATTGTGGAAGAACGAGCCTACAAGGCTGATGCCGAGCGTGCTGAAGAGGCGGGGAAAGAGAGCGGCGGTGGCTCCCATCGCGAGCGTGCCCGCCATGCCGCCGCTCAGGCTCAGGAAGAAGGCAGGACCGAGAAAGGTTCCCAGGAAGAGCGAGCCGAGCAGCACCCGCACCCCTGTAACCATCAGGGCAGCCTTCATGCCGTAGAGCGGGAGGGTTACAAGCGTGACGATGTTGGCTAATCCCAGGCGGAGCCACGGGACCGGCGAGGGGACGACTGCTTCGAAGCCGTGGAGGGCGAGCGCATAGGCGGACAGAAGGGCGATACGGTACCTATCCCGTGATTGCATCCAGGGTGTTCTTCTCTTTCGGGGCGGTAATGGTCACGACGACCCTGTTGGGGAGGCATACGACAGCGCCCCTCGTCACCCACTCCTGGTGAAGGCAGAGCTTGTTGTGGCACGGCGACTCCGTCACCCGTACCCTGCGGTCCCGCACCTCGACGAGCGTCTTTCCCAGGGGACCGTCGACGGCAACGGTCGTGTTGCGGTCGAGGGGGAGCGAATAGAGCAGCGTGCCCTCCACTTCGATCGTCACCGCAGAACCCTCCGGCATCGCCTCCCGCGCAAAGACGAAGCTGTAGAGCGAGAGGCAGAGGAAGAAGAGCAGCAGCAGCCCGTCTCCGAAGGTCGTTTTATGATTTGTGCGTTCTGAATTCAAGGGTCCCTTTCAGTCCTTCCGAAACGGTTATGGCGCCGTCTCCGCCGATGATGAGTCCTTCGATGCCGGTGCGGTGCAGGAGCTGCATACCTTTCTCCGGGCCGAGGATGCATACCGCCGTCGAGAAGGCGTCGGCAAGGGCTCCCTCCCGGGAGAAGACGCTCGCCCCGCGGCAGTGGTTGACGGGATACCCGGTCCTCGGGTCGATGAGGTGGTGGTAGCGGACCCCTTCCCGTATGAAAAAACGTTCGTAGTCGCCCGAGGTGGATACCGCCCTGTCTCTGAGCCCCGTCGTTGCGAGCAGCTCATCCGCGGAGGAAGCACCGGCAGGCCGGGGATTCTTGATCCCTATGCGCCAGGCGCTCCCATCGGGCTTCAGGCCGAAGGCCTTGATGTCGCCGGCTACGGCAACGAGCCCCGCGGTTATCCCTCTCTCCCGGAGCGTCTCGACCGCTCTATCCGCCGCATACCCTTTTGCAATGGCGCCGAGGTCGATCTTCATTCCTTTCCGCTTCAGGAAGACCGTCGATTGTGCGGCATCGAGCACGACATCCTTGTAATTGACGAGCGGCAGCGCCTTCCGGAGCGCCGCGGGATCGGGGAGCCTCTCTGCGTGAAAGTCCCAGAGGGCGCTTACCGGGCCTATTGTGATATCGAAAGCCCCGCCGCTCTGTTCCGAAACAGAGAGCGCTTTGGCGATGATGTCCAGAACAGGAGGGGATACGCGCACCGGACGCTCTCCTGCCGCTCTGTTGATGGCCGTTACTTCACTGTCAGGGGAGAAGAAGTCGAGCTGCCTGCCGAGGGACGTGATGGTCGAAAAGGCCTGATCGATCGCGGCCCTGGCTTCAGCCTCGGACGCCGATACGACCGTAACGGACACGAGTGTGTCCATCGAGGCCCTGCTCTCCTTGAAAAGCTCCGGCCTGTCTGCTCCGCAGGACAGGAGCACGCCTCCCGCAATCATCACCAGTATCAGACGAAAAAGCCTCATTGCCATAAATGCACCTCAATACCTGATATGGTACCATAGAAGCAGGGTGCAAGACTGCGTACCGGGACAGCGAAACAGGGCTGCCTTATGTTTAAAAAATTAACAGCATGATAAAATAATATACAAAAAGACCCCTCTCCGGGGGCGGGCGGAAGGAGTTTCCCCCTGAAACAGTCGTGGCACGGCGCTTGCTTTTACAGGGCATCGGGGACGCCGGCACGGCCGGCCTCCACTATCAGGGCCAGAGGAGGGTCTTTATGAACGAGGGAGTCAAAATATACGGGTTGTGCCTGGAGCGGCTGAAGCACCAGATAGGGAGGGCGAAGGAGAGGGCAGCGTCGCCGTCCCTGGTCCCGCACGCTTCACGATTTATCCTGGAATCGTACTGTACGGATGATTATGGAGAGCTCATCGATATTCTCGAGCTCTATGACGTGGGGGAAGGGTCTGTCGACCAGGTCCGCGAGAAGCTCGATGAGCTCGCCTACACGGTCTCGGTGCTGACCCGCGAGGCGGTCCACTTCGCTCCGGATGCAGAGGGGGTATGGGGGATTTATGTCACCCTGCGGAAGAGCGATGCCCCGCTGCCGGAGCAGGCGAACGTTGCCGCTTCGGCAGCGGTTGCAGCGTAGCAGGAGGACACGCAATGACATCAGGGATAAAGGAATAGCCAAGGAGTGGCCAAGGAGCAGAATGATGAGAATATTCGACGATATTACGAAGACCATCGGCGGGACGCCGCTGGTGAGGCTGAACCGGGTGACGCGGGGAGCTGTTGCGACCGTGGCTGCCAAGCTCGAGTCGTTCAACCCGCTTTCGAGCGTAAAGGACCGGATCGGGGTGGCCATGATAGAGGCCGCCGAACAGCAGGGGATACTGAAAGCCGGCTCGGTCATCATAGAGCCGACGAGCGGCAATACCGGCATTGCGCTCGCCTTCGCTGCAGCGGCAAAGGGCTACCGGCTGATACTGGTCATGCCGGAAACCATGAGCGTGGAGCGGCGGCATATCCTCCAGATATTCGGGGCGGAACTCGTGCTGACCCCCGGAGCGGAAGGCATGAAAGGCGCTATACGGAAGGCGGAGGAGTTATGCGCTGCAACGCCGGGCTCCTATATGCCGCAGCAGTTCAAGAACCCGGCGAACCCCGAGATACACAGGAAGACGACTGCAGAGGAGATCTGGAACGATACCGACGGAGCGGTCGATATCCTCGTTGCCGGCGTCGGCACCGGGGGGACGATTACCGGCGTTTCTGAAGTCATCAAGAAGAGAAAGAGCGGGTTCAAGGCGATCGCGGTGGAGCCGGCCGGCTCCCCGGTGCTCTCCGGCGGCAGCCCCGGGCCGCACAAGATCCAGGGCATCGGAGCGGGGTTCGTCCCCGATGTGCTCAACAAGGGGATCATCGATGAGGTGATCAAGGTCACGGAGGAGGCGGCGGGTGAAACGGCGAGGAGGCTCGCACGGGAGGAAGGTATCCTCGTCGGCATCTCGAGCGGCGCCGCTGCCTGGGCCGCCCTCGAAACAGCGCGCAGGGAAGAGAACAGGGGCAAGCTCATCGTGGTCGTGCTCCCCGATACCGGAGAGCGGTACCTCTCGACATGGCTCTTTAAAGAGTAGCGCTTACCAGGAGAGGGGCGAGGGCGGATGAAGAGGATCTATCTCGATTGCGCCGCCACCACGCCGGCCGATCCCGAGGTCGTCCGGTCGATGTCGCCGTATTTCAGTGGAGTCTACGGCAATCCCTCGAGCATGCACTCCCTCGGATACGAGGCTCGGGCCGCGGTCGAGGACGCGAGAGCGGTCGTCGCGGGAGCTCTGGGAGCCCGGCCGTACGAGATCGTCTTTACGAGCGGGGGGACCGAGAGCGATAACGCAGCGATCAAAGGCGTCGCTTTCGCCAACCGCAGCCGCGGCAACCACCTCATCGCCTCCGCTGTCGAGCACCACGCTGTTCTCGAGTCCTGCGCCTTTCTCGAAAAGAACGGCTTCTCGGTCACCTATCTCCCTGTCGACGGCGAGGGGCTCGTCGCGCCGGACGATGTCAGGAAGGCGATCACGAGCAGGACGGTCCTCATCTCCGTCATGCACGCGAACAACGAGATCGGCACGATGCAGCCCGTCGGAGAGATCGGGGCCATCGCACGGGAGGCGGGTATTTATTTCCATACCGATGCGGTGCAGACCTTCGGGCATCTGCCCTTTACGGCAAGCGACCTCCAGGCGGACCTCCTGAGCGTCTCTGCCCATAAGCTCTACGGGCCGAAAGGGGTGGGAGCGCTCTTTATCAGAGAGGGAACGAGGATCGGCCCCTTCATGCACGGCGGCAACCAGGAGAAGGGGAGGCGGGCCTCCACCCACAACGTGCCGGGTATCGTCGGTTTCGGAAAGGCGGTAGAGATCGCCTCGGGAGGGGTCGGGGAAGAACAGCAGCGGCTGACCCGGCTGCGAGACCGGCTGATCAACGGCGTCATCGAAAATATCCGCCACGCCCGGCTCAACGGTCATGCCCGGCTGAGACTTCCGGGCAACGCGCACTTCTCCTTCACCAATGCCGAAGGCGAGCTGCTGCTCCATGCCCTCGACAAGCGGGGCATCGCCTGCTCGACAGGGTCGGCCTGCAGTGCAGAGAGCACGGGGCCTTCCCATGTCCTCCTCTCCCTCGGACTGCCGCACCACCTGGTGACCGGCTCCCTGAGGTTCTCCTTATGCAAGTATACGACCGAAGAGGATATCGATCATCTGCTCGCGGTACTCCCCGAGGTCGTGAGAGAAGTCCGCTCGCTCTCGCCGTTCCGGGAGTGCTGATACGGACATTCAGAAAGCCTGCTTGTCTGTTGGTCGGCCTGGACGATAGTTCTTGTCTTTAATCGGTGTAGCATATTATCATTAATCGGTTTTTGATACGGGCACCCGACGATCGCTCAGGTAGCTGCTCGAAGGGTGTCACTTTACCGCAAAAGAGAATAAAGTAACAGTAAGGCGAGGTGAGCACAATGAAGAGGCTGACGAGGATAACGTTTAACCCCGAGATAATGGGCGGCAAACCATGCATCAGGGGAATGCGTGTTACAGTCGGTATGATCGTCGGGATGATCGCTGCCGGCCATTCCAGAGAGGAGATCTTAGAACTCTATCCCTATTTGGAGGCTCCGGATATCGATGAGGCGCTTTCATACGCCGCTTGGAGATCGGAAGAGGTCGATCTTCCCTTTCAGCCGGTATGAGACTCTTGCCAAGATGAGACTCCTGATCGATATGAATCTCTCTCCCCTATGGGGCGAAGTGCTTGCAGGTGAGGGGATAGAAGCGATTCACTGGTCAACTGTCGGATCTGCTGCTGCGATGGATAAAGAGCTTATGGCATGGGCCAAAGGGAGCGGGTATATCGTAATAACCCATGATCTCGACTTCGGGACTATCCTTGCGGCAACGGGAGCCGATGCCCCCAGTGTTATTCAGTTGCGCTTCCAGGATCTGGCGCCGGAGAGCGCGAAAAAGCATATCATCAAAGTATTGCATGATTTCCGGCGCGAGCTCGAGGAAGGCGCTCTTGTCAGTATAGACGAGGACAAGGCTCGCATAAGGATATTGCCGTTAGAGCGATGAATCCCGCCGGGAAGAGGCCCTCTGCCGGTCTGAGGGAGCATACAGCCGCTAGACCATGCGTTGGGCGAGGAATTTGCCGGTGTGGGACTTCTTGTTCTTCGCCACCTCTTCAGGAGTGCCCGTGGCGATGATCTTCCCTCCGTCGTTGCCGCCTTCAGGCCCGAGATCGATGATATAGTCGGCTGATTTTATGATGTCGATATCATGCTCGATGACGACCACACTGTTGCCCATATCGACGAGTTGGTTGATCACGTTGAGCAGGCGCTGGATATCGACGAAGTGGAGCCCGGTCGTCGGCTCATCGAGGATATAGAGCGTATTCCCCGTCGCCTTTTTGCCGAGCTCTTTCGCGAGACGCAGGCGCTGCGACTCGCCTCCCGAGAGGGTGGTGGCGGGCTGGCCGAGCTTCAGGTAGCCCATGCCCACGTCCTCGAGAACGGCGAGGCGCTGCCTGAGCGGGGGAATGGCGCTGAAGAACTCCTGGGCCTCCGAGATGGTCATCTCGAGAATATCGGAGATATTCTTGCCCTTGTAGTAGATGTCGAGCGTCTCCTTATTGTAGCGCTTGCCCTTGCAGACGTCGCAGGTGACGTACACGTCGGGCAGGAAATGCATCTCGATCTTCTTCAGGCCGTCGCCCTGGCATGCCTCGCACCGGCCGCCGGGCAGGTTGAAGCTGAAACGGGACGCCTTGTATCCCCGGGCGCGGGCCACGGGAAGCTGGGTAAAGAGGTCGCGGATGAAGGTGAATATGCCGGTATAGGTCGCCGGGTTGGAGCGCGGGGTCCTTCCGAGGGGGGACTGGTCGACGCAGATGACCTTATCGACCTTTTCGAGCCCCTCGATGGCGTCGTGCTTGCCGGGGATGACATTGCTTGCGTAGAGGTGCTTCGCGAGCGTCTTGTAGAGGATCTCGAAGATGAGCGTGCTCTTGCCCGAGCCCGAGACCCCGGTGACGCAGACGAAGGTCCCGAGCGGGAGCGTGACATTGATATTCTTCAGGTTGAACTCCGCTGCATTGCTGATGATGAGAAAGTCCTTCGGCTTCCTCCTCTTCTCGGGAACCGGGATGGTCGCCCTGCCGCTCAGGTAGCGGCCGGTGACGGAGGATTCGCTCCCCTGTATCTCTCCGGGCGAACCGGCGGCGATCACCCATCCGCCGTTCTTGCCTGCGCCGGGACCCATATCGATGATATAATCCGCTCTCCTGATCGTCTCCTCATCGTGCTCGACGATGACCACGGTATTGCCGGCATCCCGGATGGCGTCGAGGCTCCGGAGCAGCTTGGAGCAGTCCCTGGGGTGGAGCCCTATGCTCGGCTCGTCGAGGATGTAGAGGACGCCGGTGAGCGATGAGCCGAGCTGCGTCGCGAGCCTGATCCTCTGCGCCTCTCCCCCGGAGAGCGTCAGCGACGGCCGATCGAGGGTCAGGTAGCCGAGCCCCACCTTATCGAGAAACGACAGGCGGTCCGCTACTTCCTTTATCACTCTCTTCGAGATCGCCAGCTCGCGCTCGGAGAGGGCGAGGCCGGCGATGAACTGCTGCGCCTCGACGACCGACATCCGCGAGAACTGCCCGATGTTCGTCGTCCCCACCTTCACATGGAGCGCTTCCTTGCGCAGGCGCATGCCGCTGCAGAGCTTGCAGGGCGTGAGGTGGGTCAGCTCGTGGTTGTACATGTCGTCACCCTGCTCCTCGTCGCCCAGACCTTCGAATCCCATGCCGTTGCAGCGCGGGCAGGCGCCGTAGCGGCTGTTGAAGGAGAAGAGCCGCGGCTCAATCTCGGGATAGCTGATCCCGCACTGGGGGCAGGCGAGCGTCTTGCTGAAGGGGATGTCCCGCTGCTCATCGACCAGGTTGATGATGACCGTATCCGCGTATTTCAGCGAGGTCTCTATCGCCTGCTTTATCTGGCGCTCGACGCTGTGCTTGATAATGAAGCGGTCGATGACGATCTCTATGGTATGCATCTGCTGCTTCTTGAGCGAAATGTCGTGGGTGAGCTCCACCATGGTCCCGTCGATGCGGGCCCTGACGAAGCCGTCCATCCTCATCTTCTGGAGCTCTTTCTTGTACTCTCCCTTCCTCCCCCGCACAATCGGGGCGAGCACCTGTATCCTCGTGCCTTCGGGAAGCGATGAGACGGCAGTGATGATGTTCGTGATATCCTGGGTCGAGATGATGGAGCCGCAGTGGTAGCAGTAAGGGATGCCGATCCTCGTGTAGAAGACCCTCATGTAGTCGTAGACCTCGGTGATGGTCCCCACGGTGGAGCGGGGGCTCCTGGTCACCGTCTTCTGGTCGATGGCTATGGCAGGAGAGAGCCCGTCGATGGAATCGAGGTCCGGCTTCTGCATCTGTTCGAGGAACTGCCGCGCATAGGCGGAGAGGCTCTCGACATAGCGCCGCTGTCCCTCGGCATAGATGGTATCCATGGCGAGGGACGACTTGCCCGACCCCGAGGGGCCGGTGATCACCGTTATCCTGTCCCGCGGAATGGAGATGTCGATATTCTTGAGGTTGTGCTCCCGCGCACCCTTGATGACGATAAACTCTTGCATGAGAACGCTCTCTGAAAACTCCTCTCAAGTGATACAATAACTTTTTACTATAACCTAAACGGAGCTATTCTTTCATCCATCTCTAGTCAGGGATAGGGCAATTACGTGAGGATGAATAGGGAGGGGGAGCGAGGCGAGGCATTTGGAGCGGCATGGGCAGCCCTGGCGAAATCCAGGGATGGTGAAGCGGGTCGGTACGACTCGATTCCGAGCTGCCCCGCCTCGGAGACGGGCCGGATGCCCGTCGAGAATGAGCGCAAATGCCTCGCCTCGCTCCCCCTCCCTATTCATTAGCATGCCCTGCATCCAGGGACTTGAGCTTTGCGGTGACGGTGCCGATGGGAACTTTGGTCTCGACCCTCACCGGGATCTTCCGTTCATCATTGGTGAGCCAGATGAAGATATCCCCGCTCTTCTTGAAGAGCCCATCGGTCGTGAGGACCGGCTGCACCTTGATGGTCTCCACATCGCCGCCTCCCGGCAGCTCCGCCTGCTCTTTGGCGAGGACCTTCACCTCGACCTTGATGAACTTGTTGCTGTCGAAGACATCGATATAGACCGGCTTGCCGATCTCGAGGGTCTGTGTCCTCAGGTAGTAGAAGCCGGAAATGACATCCCATATCGGCGGCTCCGCAACCGTGTGCTCGTCTCTGGTCCCCTTGAGATGGTTGAGGAAGGTGATCTTCTTCGACGCGAAATCGAAGAGCGTCTCTTTGTCGCTGCGGTACTTGCCTTCGCGCTGTTTTATCTTGAAATGCGCCGGAACGCCCCCGACGATCCTGCTCTCCGAAAAATCCTCCACCTTGTAGAACGCCGAGATGACGGGAGCGGAGCGCACCCTCGAGGTGATGGTGACCTCGTCCTCGCTGCTGACCGCATCGAGAACAGCGCTGCCCACGTAGATCCCTGCCCAGTAGATATCGAAGGCGAGTCGCTCCTGGAATGCTGTTTTTAAAAGAGGAGCAAGCGCTTCGACTTTCTGCTGCTCTGCAGCAGCCGGTTCAGCGGTATTCCCGGCGCTTTGTGGAAGAGCTTCGGCATCCTTCGGCTCCGTGCGGCTTATGTGCTCTCCGGGAGGCTGGTCACCAACGCTGCTCTCTTCTCCGCTAAGGCGTGTTTCTTCCTTCTTAACAGGAGGGCCGGCATTCTTTTCCTCTGAGGATGATTCACCGGATGTGCTCATCAGGGGCATGGGTACCGGAGCTGATAAAGAGGGTTCCTTGCCACCTTTATCGGTAACGGGCCGGTCTTCTGCTACCAATCGCGCTAAGAGTAGTGTTGTAGAAAGGGGGGCAGGAAGCATGAATCCCCCGCGCGACGTGACGCCTGCGATAACGAAGAGATGCAGTGCCACGGAGAGGACAAGAGGAACGAGAAGGGGAATAACGATTTTTTGGGACACTCTCATAGAGAAAACCATATCCGGCGCATTTTTACTTATTTTAACTCCATTCCTGATAAAACGCCTCCCTTTTTATTCCTCATGCCCCTGTCTTCATGGAGAGCGTTAAAGGTAACACCAAGTAAAGATTCACCTGCAAGCACCGATAAAAGCACTAGTATGCTTGCATTATACTGATGCTACTTATCGTAACGCAAGAGCTCCTTGAGCTCAGAGACGCGGGGGAGAAAACTACGTGCACGGCAACGCACGTCACACAACAGGGAGGATGGAATGACAGGGGAAGGCAATGCTCGGGCGTATATTCTTCTTGTTTCACTTATCGCGTTTTGCATGGTTTTCGGCGGTGTTTTTCATGCTTCGGCAAGCGATGCGGTAAAGATCGGGCTCAACTATCCTGAAACAGGTCCTTATTCGAAACAGGGACTGGACCAGCGCCGTGCCGCTGATATGGCGGTAGAGGAGATCAATGCAGGCGGCGGCATCATGGGAAAAAAGGTGCAGCTCGTCTACCGTGACACTAAAAGTAACGCGAAACAGGCAAAAGAGAACGCCCTCGAGCTCTTCGAGAAAGAGGGGGTGGAGATGGTCTTCGGGGGGTCATCGAGCGCCGTAGCAATCGCAACGGGAAAGGTTGCAAAGCAGAAGAAAAAACTCTTTTTCGGCACCCTGACCTATTCCACCGAGACGACCGGCGAGGAAGGGCATAAATACCTCTTCAGGGAGTGCTACGACTCCGGTATGGCGGCGCGGGCGCTGTCGGACTATCTGAAAAAGAACTTTTCGGGGAAAAAATTCTTTTATATAACGGCGGATTATACCTGGGGCTGGACTACCGAGGATGAATTCAGGAAACAGACCGGCACTACCGATAAGGATGCCCATAAAGGAATACTCACCAAGCTCGGCACCACTGATTTCAAGAATGTGCTGGGCATAGCAAAAGAGGTGAACGCAGAGGTGCTCGTCCTGGTGCAGTTCGGTCGTGACATGGAAATATCGGTCAAACAGGCGTATGAGATGGGATTGAAAGATACGATGCAGATAGTGGTTCCCAATCTCACCGAGGATATGGCCGAAGGCGCAGGCCCCGAAGCAATGGAAGGGGTGATAGGCGCGCTGCCCTGGACCTGGAGAATACCTTTTGATGAGAACTATCCGAAGGGCGTCGACTTTGTCAAAAAATTCGAGGGAAAGTACAAACGCTATCCGACGACATCAGGGGCTTCGGCGTATGTCATTCTCTACCAGTACAAGGAGGCGGTGGAGCGCGCCAAAACGTTCGATACCGCGGCGGTAATAAAGGCGTTGGAGGGACATAAGTATACCGGCCTCAAGGACGAGCAGTACTGGAGGGATTGGGACCACCAGTCGGTACAGACCGTGTATGCGGTGCGGGGAAAGAAAGCGGCTGAAGTGAAGAAAGACAAATATCAGCTCGATTACTTTGAGATCATCAATAAAATGGACCGTGAGAAGGCTGCGATAACGTTTGCCGACTGGTCGGCAGTGAGGGCAAAGGTGGGCGCTCCGGCGTCTCTCGAGGAGTAGGGGAACCCGAGAGAGGCGGCAGGGGAGGGGGGATGTGATGATACGGCAACATAAGGAGCGCTTTCGTGACAATCAAGGTAAAACTGAGGCTCAATGCCGTGGTGGTGCTCGTGGCGATGACGTTCGTCGTCGGAGCAGCCGTTATCGGCATCAGGTCCATACGCGGCAATATCAATGAACTGACCCAAAAAACCACCCCCTACCAGTTGAAGGCATTGAATCAGCAGCGGGCGCTTCAGGCCCATGCAGCAAGCCTCCTCACCATGTCGACAGCGGCGTCGCTCGGCGAGTACAAGCAGTCGGCGGAAGGCGTTTCTTCAACGCTCTCCCAGGTTAAGAAGGCAGGTGAAGACATCGCAAAGCTCAGGGCAGGCGCTTCCTCGGAAGACCGGGCGATTTCGGACCTGACCGGTTCGATCCTCAACACTGTTGAAAAAAAGCTCGTTGCCCACGATACAGCGGCTGCTGCAGTCAATGCAATCAAAGCCAGAGTGGCGGAGGCGTCAAGAAAGATGAAGGAGCTGGACACCTCGATACGACGGCTCCAGCAGGGCACGGCAGGTACCATGATCACCGGCGTCGACGGCCTCATCGCGGCAAACCAGCAGGTGACCAATCTTTCCATCGTGCGAGACGGCTTTAAAGACTTGAACCTCTACATCTCCCGCATCCCCTCGACGAATGACAAACGGTCGGTTGCACAGCTGCGGGAGAATATCGGCGCAACGATCAAAAATGTCATACAGGCGCTGAAGAATACGAAGGGAATGGAGAAAGCAGCGGGCGATATGCTCCAGAGGCTCAATGTACTCAACGAGAAGGTCACGGCGGCAAAAGGTCTGGCGGCATTGAAGCTCAAGCAGATCAATGATGAGGACGACAGCCTGAAAGAGAGGATCGAGACGCTGGCAAAAGAGGGCAGCTATGAAATCACCTACATGATGCCCACGGTGGAACGCGAGATGGAAAACGCGAGCTCGGCATTGAAGGCAACTACCGGGGGGATGTCGAAGCAGGTCAATGCATTCTCCGATACCAACAATGTCCTTACCCTGTCGTCATCGCTTTCACTTTTGAACGCTTCGATCGAATCGCACATCAACCACTGTATAAACGAACGGAACCGCCAGGGTTTCGAGAGTGCGGTGGTCCTGATAAACAGCCTCATTGCCCAGGCGGATGCAACAGGCCAGAAGTTGAGAGCTCTTTTGAGCAAGGGCAACTATCAGAATGAAATGAAAATGCTCTCCGCTTCACTGGGAGCGCTCGCTGCAATGAAAAGCGAGTTTTCAAAGCAAGGGGGTGTTGTCGAACGGCTCAGGGCATCTCTGGCACACCTGGAGGAGCTCGAAAAGCTCAACGCACGGATGAAAGACATCGTTGCAAAGCAGCTCGAAGAGAGCAACAAGGAGGTGTCGGTCGCCGGATCGAACCAGGAGGCCGCAGTACTATCGGTGAATAAGGTTGCCAATTCCACTATCGTCATGGTGGGTCTGGTCGGCGTATCGGCGGTGATCATTGCCCTGATCATGGGGGGGTGGATAAGCGCTTCCATTTCGAACCCGTTGAGGGAGACGGCGGATATGGTCATCGACATCAGCAAAGGCAGCGGCGACCTGACGAGGCGGCTCAGCGTAAAGAGCAACGATGAGATAGGGGCGGTGTGCAAAGGATTCAACGACCTCGTTGAAAAGCTCCACACGAGCATCTCCCATGTTTCTGAAAAGGTCGATATCGTAGTGACCTCTGCAAGCGAGCTGTCGGCAACCGCCGAGCAACTGTCGCGGGGCTCGCAGTCGCAGGCCGAGCAGACGACCTCTCTCTCATCATCGGCCGACGAGATGTCGCACGCCATACTCGACGTCGCGCGGAACGCGCAGTCCACCTCGGAAGCAGCGGAGGAAACGAGAAAGATGGCGCAATCCGGAGAAGAGGTGGTGAGGGACGCGATCGAGGGGATAAAGGCGGTGGCGGCCTCTATCGATACCATATCCTCGTCGATCGACGAGCTTTCCCGTGATTCCGAAAAGATCGGCGAGATATCGTCGGTGATCAAGGATATCGCGGATCAGACCAACCTGCTCGCCCTGAATGCAGCCATTGAAGCGGCGCGCGCCGGTGAACAGGGACGGGGATTCGCGGTGGTCGCCGATTCGGTGCGGCAGCTCGCTGAACGTACCGCTGCAGCAACGACCGAGATAGCCGGGATGATCAAGTCCATTCAGGGCGGAGCGCACCGCTCCTCGACGCACATGCGCCAGGGATTGGAGGATGTGAGCAACGTTGTGGCAAGGGCCAACAGGGCTGAAGAATCCCTTAAAGAAATCGTCCGGAAGATAGAGGAGCAGACAGGGCTTATCCGCCACATGGCGACTGCATCGAACCAGCAGTCGGTAACCGTTGATTCGATGGTCACCAATATCAATGGTGTGGCCGACGCGTCAAAGGAGTTCGCTTCAGGAACTGCACAGATAGCAAGGACCGCTGAAGACCTGGACAAGGTTGCCGGAGAGCTCCAGGGAGTCGTCAAACAGTTCAGATTATAGAGAGAGCCGGTAGTAAAAAGCCCTCCGGTGTAGTGCCGGAGGGCTTTCATGATGAAGTGAGATATTAGAACACGCCCTTTACCTTGCCGGTCTCGACATCGACATCGACCCTGCGGTAGGCGGGGTCTGAAGCGGTCCCCGGCATCAGGGTTATGGACCCTGCGACAGGAACGACGAAGCCAGCTCCCTTGTAGGTGAGGATGTCGCGGATAGAGAGCCTCCAGCCCTTGGGGACACCCTTCAGGTTCGGGTTGTCCGAAAGGCTGAGATGGGTCTTGACCATACAGGTGCCGAGCTTCGCAATCTCGGGATCAGCCTCGAGCCGCTTCGCCTTTGCAGCAGCTTCGGCAGAATAATCAACACCGTCTGCGCCATAAACCTCGGTGGCGATCAGCTCGATGCGCTTGCGGAGCGGGGTGTCGAGCTCGTAGAGGAACTTGAAGTCGTTCGGCTCGTTGCAAGCGTCGATGACTGCGTCGGCGAGCTCGAGTGCGCCCTCACCGCCGTACTGCCAGTGTTTGGAGACAGCAACACGGGCGCCGGCAGCCTCTGCAATCCTCCGGACAGCCTTGATCTCGTTCTCGGTATCGGTGTAGAAGGCGTTAACGCAGACAACCGGGTTGATGCCAGCTTTCTTGATAACATTTACCAGGTGGATCAGGTTGTCACAGCCCTTCTCGACCCAGCCCACGTTCTCGCCCTTGTACTCCTCAGGAATCGGCTTGCCGGGGACCGGGATCGGAGCGCCGCCGTGGCACTTCAATGCCCTGATAGTAGCGACGAGAACGGCCGCATTCGGCTTGAGATCTGAGTAGCGGCACTTGAGGTTCCAGAACTTCTCGAAGCCGATGTCGGCGGCAAAGCCCGACTCGGTAATATTGTAATCGCCGAGCTTGAGAGCGACTCTGTCGGCGATGATCGACGACTGACCGATGGCGATATTGGCGAACGGACCAGCGTGGACGAACACCGGCTGGCCCTCGATGGTCTGCATGAGGTTCGGGTTCAGCGCCTCGACCATCCAGGCGGTCATGGCGCCGGCAACGCCGAGGTCTTCGGTAGTGACGGGCTCGCCGGTCTTGCTGTAAGCAACGACGATTTTGCCCATTCTTTCTCTCATGTCCTTGAGGTCTTTTGCGACGGCCAGGATAGCCATGACTTCGGAAGAGACCGCGATCGCGAAACCGGACTGCATCATGAAACCGTCGGTCTTGCCGCCGAGGCCAATGACTATGTTTCTGAGGGCCTGGGCGCAGAAATCGATGATCCACTTCATTTCTACATTGCGGGGATCGATGTTGAGCCTCTTCAGTTTCCGCTTTGCGAGCTGCTCGTCGGTATAGTTCGCCTCATGCTGCATCCGGGAGGTAAGGGCGACCATGGCGAGGTTGTGGGAGTTCATGATCGCATTGATGTCGCCGGTGAGACCGAGCGAGAACGGGGTGAGGGGAATGCATTGCGAAAGACCGCCGCCCGCTGCCGAGCCCTTGATGTTCATGGTCGGGCCGCCGGAAGGCTGGCGGATCGCGGCGACGACATTCTTGCCGCGTTTCCCCATGCCCTGGGTGAGACCCATGGTGGTGGTCGATTTTCCCTCTCCCAGCGGGGTCGGGGTGATCGCGGTGACGTCTACGTATTTGCCGTCAGGCCTGTTCTTGAGACGCTCCAGGACGCTCTTGAAATCGACCTTTGCGACGTAGTGGCCGTGGGGGAGGAGCTCCTGCTTCTCGAGTCCGAGCTGCTCGGCCAGCTCGTAGACGGTCTTCATGTTCTTTTCTGCTGCTTCGGCGATTTCCCAATCGGCGTGCTTCGTTGGATCCAGCGGCATACTGACCTCCTTGCGTTCTGTTTATATTTTATTTTTGAGACAAGGCGGAGGTGAGGCTTAGTAATTCACGAGCGCTTTGATGAACTTGTCATTCATGCGGCGAACGTTCATTCCCGAAATTATAGCAATATTCTTTATGATCTTCAACATAATAAACGGCTCTTTTTTTTCCATCTCCTCGAAGGCTGCCGTGGGAAACAGCAATAGCTCCGCCGCATCAAAGGCTTTTGCGTCGCTGCAGTGGTGGGTCTTTTCGAGGACCGCGATTTCGCCCATGAAGTTGCCCCTGCTCAGGATGACCAGCGGCTGCCGCCAGCCGTCAGGAGTGGTCTTCGAGATCTCTACGCGGCCCCTGGTGATCATATAAATCCCCCGTGAGGGTTCGCCCTCCCTGAAGACAGAGGTGTCCTTCTGGGCGTTGAGAGTCGTCAGCAGCGGAATGATCTTCCCGATCTCATTCTCGTCGAGCCCCCTCAAGAGGGTCTGGACCTGCAATTCGACGCGTATGTCGGCCATCACTGTTCCTCCTCGTCGGAATTTAACGCCGGCAGCGGCTCAATGCGCACCGGGGTGTATTTATAAGAGGGCGTTTTCGCATAGTCGAGCGCCTTTTCGCTGGTGAGCAGATTTGCGGCTGCTTCGGCATAGTGGAGCGGCAGGAAGACCTCCCCACGGGCGACGCGTTCGGTGATGCGCACCCCCAGCGAAACGCTCCCGTGCCGAGAGGTCACGGTGACGGGAGCTCCATCCTCGATACCGAGCGAGCGGGCGTCGTCGGGATTGACCTCGAGATAGGGCTTTCCGGCGTGCTTCTCGATAGCGGACACCCGGCGCGTCATGGAACCGAAATGGTACTGGAAAAGGTTCCTTCCCGTCGTCAGGACAAAGGGGAAGTCTCCGCTCCGTTCCTCCCTCGGCGGGGCGAAGGGGACAGGGGTAAAGGAGACTCTTCCGCGAGGAAATCCTCCTTTATAGAGGAAGGGCGTTCCGGGATGGCTCCGGGTGGGAGAGGGCCACTGGATTCCTTTCTCCTCTATCCTGGTGTAGGTTATTCCTTCGAGGGCCGGCCAGAGGCTGCCGAGCTCCTCGAAAACCTCTTCCGGCGAGGCGTAGTTCATCTCGCAGCCCATGCGCTTCGAGAGCTCGGCGATGATCCAGGAGTCGGCCTTCGCCTCGCCGGGCGGGAGCACGGCCCTGCGCACGCGCTGCACCCTGCGCTCGGTGTTGGTGAAGGTGCCTTCCTTTTCGGCGAAGCAGACCGCCGGCAGCACGACATCGGCGCGCATGGCCGTCTCGGTGAGGAAGATATCCTGGACCAGGAGGAACTCGAGCCGCTCGAGCCCTTTTACCGTATGCTGCTTGTTGGGCTCGCCCAGAACCGGGTCCTCTCCCATCACGTAGATCGCCTTGATCGCTCCCTCCGCCGCCTTCTCCGTGATCTCGGGCGCTGTCAGGCCCGGCTTCGAGGGGAGTGAGACCGCCCACGCATGCTCGAACTTCTTCCGGACCTCGGGAAGGGCGACCCGCTGGTACCCGGGCAGGACATTCGGCAGGCAGCCGGCATCACAGGCGCCCTGGACATTGTTCTGTCCCCGCAGCGGATTTATACCGGTGTTCTCCCTGCCGATATTGCCGGTCAGGAGCGCCAGGTTCGCGATTGCGTTCACATTGGCGGTCCCGTGGGCATGCTGGGTAATGCCCATCGTATAGTAGATAGCCGCCTTGCGGGAGCTTCCGTACATGACCGCTGCCTTGATGATCGTCTCTTTCGGGACGCCGGTGAGCCGCTCGCCTGCCTCGGGCGTGAACTCGTCGAGCGACCGCTTCCACTCGTCGAATCCCGCTGTATGGTCATCGATGAACGATCGGTTATGAAGCCCCTCATTGAGGATGACATGGGCCATGGTGTTGAGGAGCGCCACATCGGTCCCGGGCCGCTGCCGCATCCAGAGGGCGGCAAACCTCGTCATGGCGATCTTGCGCGGGTCGGCGACGATGATGCGCGCTCCCTTCCGGCAGGCCGTGATCATCTGGTTGGCGATGACCGGGTGGGACTCCTTCGTATTGGAGCCGATGATGAAGATGACCTCGTTTCCTTCGACTTCGCGAATCGAATTGGTCATCGCTCCCGAGCCGAAGATCGTGGCCAGACTGGCCACCGTGGGCGCGTGTCAAAGCCGGGCGCAGTGGTCGACGTTGTTCGTGCCCACCGCCGCGCGCATGAACTTCTGGAAGAGGAAGTTCTCTTCGGTCGTGCAGCGGGCAGAGGAGAGCCCGGCGATGGCGTCAGGCCCGTGGGCATCCCGTATCTCCCGCAACCGCCGGGCAGCATAATCGAGCGCCTCGTCCCACGAAACCTCTCTGAAAAGACCGTTCAAACCGTTTCTAAAAGCCTGGTTCAAACCGTTTAAGCCGTTCAAGTCGTTTAAACCGTTTGAACGGCTTGAACGGTTTGAGCGGTTTGAACGGTCCTTTATTCTTATAAGCGGTTTCGTAAGGCGGTCGGGGCTCGCGACGAACTCGTGGCCGAAGCGGCCTTTGACACAGAGAAGCCCTTTATTGACGCCCTTCTCCTCCTTCGCCGTCACGCGCACGATGGCGTTGTCTTTTACATGCAGGGTGATGGTGCAGCCGGTGCCGCAATAGGGACAGGTCGTATCCACCTCCCGTATCTTCCAGTACCGTCCCTTCCCGATCCAGTCCTTTGCCACGAGCGCGCCGGTAGGGCAGACCATGACGCACTGGCCGCAGAACTCGCAATCGAGGTCCCGCTCGAAGGGCGGGCATATCTTGGTCGAGAATCCCTTGTAAGCGAAATCGATGGCGCCTGCTCCCTGCACCTCGTGGCAGATCTTGACGCAGCGGCCGCAGAGTATGCATTTCTCCATATCCCGGTCGATAAAGGGATTGCCGTCTTTTCGGGGATAGACTCTCCGTTCGCCGCTGAAGATCGGGTTCCGTATCCCGTACTTGTAGGCGAGCTCCTGCAGCTCGCATTCGCCCGTCTTCTGGCAGACCATGCAGTCGTAGGGGTGATCGCTGAGCATCAGGTCGATGATATCCCTGCGGAGGTCCTCGATATACGGCGAGTTGGTGATGATCTCCATGCCCTCTTCCACCTCGGTGGTGCAGGAGGTCACCGGCTGTCCCTTTATTTCGACGAGACATATCCTGCAGGCGCCCGAAGAGGATATCCGGGGATGGTGGCAGAGCGCGGGGATATCGATTCCCATCCGGCGCGCAGCTGCGAGCACCGTCGTCCCCTCCGGGGCTTCACCCTCGATGCCGTTGATCCTGAAGCGAACCGTTCTCTTGTTCTCCATGGCTATACTTTCTTTATCGCCTTGAATTTGCATGCCTTGTAACAGGCCCCGCACTTCACGCAGAGGCCGCTGTCGATCCGGTGCGGCTTCTTCACCTCGCCGGTTATGGCGTTCGCAGGGCACTTCTTCCTGCAGAGCCCGCACCCCTTGCACAGGTCGTCCGCTACCACGAAGGTGATCAGCGCCGTGCAGACGCCGGCGGGGCATTTCTTATCGCGGATGTGGGCGAGGTACTCGCCTTTGAAGTGGGAGAGGCTCGTGATGAAAGGATTGGCAGCGGTCCTGCCGAGACCGCAGAGCGACGAGGCGGACATGATCGCGCTGAGCCGTTCCAGGGTGAAGAGGTCGGCCTCTTCGCCGTTGCCGTCGGTTATTTTAGTCAGCAGCTCGAACATGCGTTTGGTTCCGACCCTGCAGGGCGTGCATTTGCCGCAGGACTCCCGCTGGAGGAATTCGAGCAGGAACCGGGTGACCGAGACGATGCAGTCCTCCTCATCGAAGACCACCATGCCTCCTGACCCGACGATGCTGCCCACCTTCGAAAGGTTTTCGTAGTCGAGCCCCATATCGATCATCGAGACCGGGATGAGGCCGCCCGAGGGGCCGCCGACCTGGACCGCCTTGAGCGCCCTCCCGCCGTCGATGCCGCCGCCGATACCGTACACGATATCTCTCAGCGACATGCCCATCGGGATTTCGACGAGACCGTTGTTCTTCACCTTGCCGGAGAGGGTGAACACCTTCGTGCCCTTGCTCTCTTCCGTTCCGATCGAGGAGAACCATGCAGGCCCTTTGCCGATAATGATGGGTATATTGGAGAGCGTTTCGGCATTATTGATGACCGTCGGCTTTCCCCATAGCCCCCGCTGGGCAGGGAAGGGGGGCCGCGGCCGCGGCATCGCCCGCTTGCCCTCGATCGACTCCATCAGCGCCGTCTCCTCGCCGCAGATGAAGGCCTCGGTGCCGAAGCTGAACTCTATATCGAAATCGAACCCGGTGCCGAAGAGGCCCTTTCCCAGGAAGCCCTTCTCCCGGGCCTGCGCAATCGCGGTGCGCAGCCGCTCGACCGAGAGGTGGTACCGCTCGCGGATATAGAGATACCCTTTGTCCGTACCGATCGCGTACCCGCCGATCAGCAGGCCCTCGATGATCGCGTGGGGATTCCCCTCGGCGAGCGCCCTGTTCACCTCGCCGATGTTGCAGATGATATACTTGGGCGCATCCGGCTGGTTCCGGCATATCTTCCATTTTCTTCCGGTAAGGAATCCGCTTCCGCCCCGCCCCCGCAGCCCGGAGAGATAGACCTTCTTGATCACCTCATCCGGCGTCATGGAGGTGATGGCCCGGCGCGCGGATTTGTAACCGTTCATGCCGAGATACTCGTCAATGCTCTCGGGGCTTATCTCGCCGCAGGGGCCGAGCACGATCTTGTGCTGCTTGCTGTGGAACGATTCGTAATCGTCATTGACGAGCCACTCGGCGACAGGCGTTCCGTCGAGAATGTGCTCTTTCACGATGCGCTCGACCATAATAGGCTTTACCGACTGGTAGGTGCGCTTACTGCCGTTTATGATGACGTCGACGAGCACGTCTTTTGAGCAGAAGCCCCTGCATCCGACTTCTTTGTAGCCGCACCGCTTCCCTATGCGCGCCTCGATGCCGCTCTCCTGGATGAGGCGCTTGAAGGACCTGATCACATCGGACCCGCCCGACGCCCTCCCCGACGTGCCGAGGCAGACTTTTATTTCGATTGACGTATCTTCCATTGCCCGTCCAGGAGGCTTACAAGAGATAGCCGAGGAACTCGTCCTCCTTCTCGTATCCCTTGAGGAGCTTGGCGACGCCCTCGGGGTCGGTAGTGCCGTAGACCTCATTGTTGAGGATAACGACCGGAGCGATGCTGCAGGCGCCGATGCAGGTCGCCTTTTCTACGGTGAAGGAGAGATTCGCGGTCGTATCTTCGCCTTCAGGCAGAGAGAGGGTCTCCCTGACCTTCTTGAGAATCTTGTCGCCTCCCTTGATATGGCACGCGGCACCGCAGCAGACGGTGACGGTATTCTTGCCGACCGGCTTGAGCCGGAACTTGGGATAGAAGGTGATCACCCCGAAAAAACTGCTCTCGGGTATATCGAGCTTGCGGGAAAACCAGGCGACGGCATGCTCCGGCACATAACCGAAGGCATCCTGAATTCTCTGCAGGAGCGTAATAAGGTTCCCGTTGGCAGCGGAGAAATCGTTCAGGATCTTATTGAGCAGTTTATCGTCCATGAGAGAGTATTGTACCAATAACGTCGAAATTATCCTATAAACTATATAATTCTATTAAAATTATTAATCAATCGCCATCAGCCATCAGCTCTCGGCAATCAGCTATCAGCAATAAGACTCGAGGACAAAGCTGAGAATAGCAAGGCTGATGACTGACTGCTGATGGCTGAAAGCTGATGGCTTGAAATATGGTAAACTCTTAAAGCGTCCCGACGCCGGAAGGGTATGATTTCAGAGCGATGAAGCAGACGTTCAGCGAGAGGTTATGTGAAGAGACCGTGGTACTCCTGCGCTCCGGACAAGACGGTGCAGCACTCTGCCACTCACTGACCGGAATTGTGGATACCCTCCTCATCGCCCTCTTCAATGAGGTCACCACGGGGGAGGTCACCACCCCGCCTCCACCGGCATCGCCTCCGGACAGAAGAGCTGCGGTGCGCCGGCGATTTCCGGCAGAGGCGCTGCCCTGCGGTCTCGCCCTCGTAGCAGTGGGAGGGTATGGCCGGAGGGAGATGGCTCCCTATTCGGATATCGATCTCATGCTGCTCGGCAGGTCGAGGGACGCCCGTACCGCCGGGACCGCCCAGGCAGTACTGTATCGCCTCTGGGATGAAGGGCTGAACATAAGCCACTGCTTCAGGACGCTGGATGAATGCGTCGAGGATTCGATGGCGGACATTGCCACGCGGACAACGCTGATCGAGTCGAGATTCCTCGCCGGAAGCCGGGATCTCTTCGACGACTTCAGGAAAGACAGCTACCAGAAGATCCTCTTCAAAAAGAAGAAGGAGTTCGTCAGCGGGCTCCTGAGGGATATCGCTACCCGGCATAAGACCTATGCCGAGTCGATATACCTCCTCGAGCCGAACCTCAAAGAGGGCCAGGGGGGGCTGCGGGACCTCCACTCACTGGCGTGGCTCGCCAGGGTCGAGCTGCATCTCGCCGATCTCCGGGCGCTCGAGTCGCTCATGTCCGCTCACGACTGCCGCCAGCTGCTCCGCGCCTATGACTTCCTGCTGAAGACGCGGGCAGGGCTCCATGCGCTCTCGCGGCGGAAGAACGACGTCCTCTCCTTCGAGCTCCAGGAGGGCGCCGCATCACTGCTCGGGTTCAAGGATACCAAACGCTTCACCGCAGAGGAAATCCTGATGCGGCTTTATTACAAAAAGGCCCGGACCGTAACCGATGTCCTTTCCGGGATCATGGGCCTCTGCGGCCGCCGCTACGTGAACGTTCCGATGAGCTTCAGCGTGAAGAGGCTTACCGATGACTTCTCTCTCTCGAAAGACGAGATCATTGTCAAGGACAGAGCGCTCCTTAAAAATACGGATAAGATATTCGAAGCCTTTGCCCTCGCCTCATCGACCGGAAAACGATTGAGCGCTCACCTGAAAGAGAGCATCAGGAGCAGGTCGCTCTTCATCAATAAAAGAACGAGGGCCTCCAGGACCGCTGCAGAGCACTTCATGGGCATCCTGCGGGGAGGCAGGGTCTACCAGACGATACGGGAGATGCACGAGACCGGGGTGCTCGACCGGTTCATCCCCGAATTCGGCGCGCTGCGGCATCTCGTCATATCCGAGCCGTATCACCGGTATACCGTCGACGAACACTCCCTTATAGCGCTGAAGAACATCGAAGCGATCAGGGAGGGCCGGCAGGCGAGATTCTTCTACCTCGGCGATATCCTCAAAAAGGTGAAACAGGAGGTCCTCTTCCTCGCCGTGCTCCTCCATGATATAGGGAAGGGGATATCCAAGCAGCACGAAGAGGCGGGCTACAGCATGCTGAAAGGGGTTATGGAGCGGTTCGCTATAGACCGCGTCGACCGGAAGATCATCTCCTTTCTCGTAAAGAACCACATCGTCCTCTCGAAGCTCGCCCTGACGCGCGATATCGATGCGCCCGAGACCATCGCACAGCTGGCTGAAGTCGTTGAGTACGAAGAAAACCTCGACGCTCTTTACCTCATGACCTATGCGGATATGTCCGCGGTGAATCCCCGCTTCTGGACAGAATGGAAGGCCTATCTTCTCCACGCGCTCTATACGAGGACCAAAGAGCACCTGAAGGGAGCGAAGGGGCAGTTGACCGTAGCCGAAGGCAGACTGAAGGAGTTCGCCGCCACCATGCCGGGCAGGTACCTGATTGCCAATACAAATGATATAATAAACGCCGATTACGCGCTTTCGGAAAGGGCCCGGGGAGAGGGGATCGCTGCGACCATAACGGAACGGGAGGACGGCACTGCGGAGGTCGCCCTGGCGACCCGCGACATGCCCGGACTCTTTGCGAATATCGCCGGAGTCCTGAGCTCGAAAGGACTCAACATAAGAAGCGCACGGCTCTATACCGGGGCGACCGGGCTCGTGATCGACAAGATCACCGTCTCTAACTGGAGCGAGGTGTGGTGGACAGGCATGGAAGAGCAGATCAGGAACGACCTTCGGGCAGCGATACTCCCTGTGGCGAAAGGGGCGGCTGTCACCGCCTGTGCAACAGCGCCGCAGGAAAGGACGGCAGGCCTTTTTTCGAGCAATGCGCCGGGAGAGGGCTTCTTCAGATTCGAAACGTTCATAGAGATCGACAATGAGGCGTCTGCCGATCACACTATCCTCGAGCTCTTTCTCCCCGACCGGTTCGGCCTGCTGCGGGACATCGCGCTGCGTCTCTGCGAGCACCGGATCGATATCATCGCTGCGGTCATCAATACCGAAGAGGGTATCGCCCAGGATGTCTTTTACCTCCAGCACAGGGGCGGCAAGCTCCCGGCGGAAAAAATCCTCGACCTCTTGCCGGCGCTGCAGCTTCCGGCAGGGGGCGGGAGGCGCGAGCTGAATCTGCCGGCGGCCCGCTGAGGGGGAGAAGAGAGGACTATGCGGAGAAAGGTCATTTCCATAGCAGTGTTCGTGCTCTGTTTCGGGGCGCTCCTCTATGTATTGCGGGGGCCTAACGTATCGAACGCGCTGAAGAAGATCATCCTTCCCGAGCTCGAGCTGGTGACCGGCAAGAAGGTCATCGCGCAGAAGATCTATATCAATATCCTGCCGCTGTTCATCGAGATGAAAGGGGTCAAGCTCTTCGACGACGAGGGCGAGAGAATCCTCGAGGTTGAGCGCGTCAAGGGCTATATCGGCCTCTCGGGACTGCTCAAGAAGGAGCTGACCGTCAAACGTCTCGTCTTCAAAACCGCCGCAGTGCACGCGGAAAGGGCTCAGCTGGAAGAGATCATCGACCATGTGAAGACCTACCTCGAAGAGGAACGCACACCCGCAGTCAAGGTGGTCATCAAGTCTGTCGAGATCAGCAGAAGCGTCGTGGCCCTCCGGGACCGCGATGCGCTCCTCACGCTCGGCGCGCTCGATGCCCTGGTCATCGCCGCAGAGGCGCCCCGCTGCAGGATCTCGTCCCGTGAACTGGTGTTCAGAAAAGAGGGGATCCCCGAAGTGGCGGGAGCGCTCGAGGCGCACCTGACGGTGAACGGCACGGCGCTCGAGCTCACGAGCCTGAAGCTCGCCGTGGATCGGTCCGGGATTACGACATCGGGCGTCCTGGATACCGGGAAAACAAGCGGCGCCTTCCAGGCCGAAATAGACCTTGTCGTCGATTCGGTCAAGAAGCTGTTCGGGCTGAAGAGCAGCGGCGCAGGGGACCTTTCGGCAAAGGGCAGGGTCACCTTGGACGGACGGAAGCAGGATATCAATGCGGTCGCCGTCGATCTGAAAATCAAGGGCGAATTCTATCTCGAGACCCTTATGGAGCTCCTCAAGGTAACGGAACCGCTCAGGGGCTCTGTGCGCCTGGACGGCGAGGTGAAGGGCCCGCTCGGCGACCTCAAGGGAAAAGGACATGCAGAGCTCGTGAAGGGAAACCTCTTCACTGTCCCGGTCGACGCGCTGACTTGTTCTATAACGTACGAGAACGGTGAAATGCATTTTACGGACGGCAAGGCCCGGCTCTACGGCGGGAGCGCCGCAGCCGAAGCGATGATCCGCCTCCCTGTTGTCACCGAGTATCGCGTGCAGGTCTCGGTGCGCGAGGTGAGCAGCAGAGGGCTCTTCACCCTGATCGGCTGGACCCCCCCTATACCCGAGGGCAGGGTGAGCGGCGAGATGTACACCGCCGGCGACACCTTCAGCCCCCGGGGCCACTTCGTGTACAGCAGCGCATCGAAGGGAGGAGATGTCCTCGACCGTGTCAGGGAGATCAGGGGCGTTTACGCCATGAGCAATGACAGTGTCCGGTTCGATACCCTGACGGTCGCCACGGCGTCCTCGTCGGTGGCAGCAACGGGCAGCGTCGATCTGAAGGCAGGCACGCTTCAGTTCAGGGGAAGCGGGACGACCGGGGAGGTGAGCGACCTCTCCGCCCCGTACTTCACGGCCCTCTCGGGTCCGGCGACCTTTACCGCATCCCTTTCGGGGCCTTCTGCCGATCCCGTACTCGACCTCCAGTTCTCGGGCCGGAACCTCACCCTGGCGACCGGGAGACTCGGCCTGCCGGAGCTCTTGCATACCCTCTCGTTTCCCTTCGAGGCGGTCGAGGGGGCGGCAACGTACCGTAAAAACCTCCTGACCCTGAAGCAGGTGCAGGTCCGCTCAGCGAGAGGGTCGCTCTCGGCGTCGGGACGGGTGGCCTTCCCCCATGCGCAGGAGCTCTTCGACCTGAAGAGACCGGTCTATGATCTCACCCTCAAGGCCAAGGATGCGCCGCTCTCGGAATACCGGAGGGCGTTCCAGGGGGCTCCGCCGCTCGGCGGCACGGTCGACCTCGAGGGGTCGCTGCAGGGGAGTCCGGACGATCTGCGTTTCTCGGGCGGGTTCACTGCACGGAACGCCTCCTTCGGCGGCGACTATTCCCTCGAGAGCGCTGCGGGCGGCATCGCCTACAGGGCCAAGGAGTTCCTCTTTGACGAGGTGCGGCTTAAGAAAGGCGACTCTTCGTTGACCGTAACGGGCAGGGTATCGACGGACAACCATTTCTCCTTTACCGCCCGCGGCGAGCGGGTCGCCCTGGTCGATGCCCTGCCGCTCCCGGTAAGAAAGACGATCGAGTCGGGCTACAAGAGACTCCCTGAGGAGGATTTTTTCAACGCCCTCACGCTCACCAGGATAAAAGGAAAGGGCGAGGGCGCCTTTGCCCATCCGCAGCTCGAGCTCTCCGCCGATATCCATGGCGGCATGTACCGGGGGCATCTCCTCGGCAGCGGGGAGCTCAAGGCTCGCCTTGAAGGAAAGAGAGTCACGGCTGCGGCGCAGCTGCTCGACCGGAAGCTGAATATCTCGGGGGCAGTGACCCTTGCCGGGGAGATGCCCTGGAGTGCCCGTCTCGACCTCCAGCCCGCCCGCTATGATTTCATTATCGCCAATTTCCTGAAGGACGTGCCCGAGGACCTTCTGCTCACCCTCAAAGGTACTGTCGAGGCCCGGGGCGACCGGCGCCGTGCGGACGCCGCTATCGAGATCGCCAAGGCGCATCTCTATGCCTACGGGACCGGCTTTACCAACAGCCGCCCGATTTCGGCAACGATGCAGAACAAGCTCCTCACGATCACGACCTTCTCGATGAGGAGCGAGGTGAGCGAGTTCAAGGCGGGCGGTACCATGACCTTCGGCAAGAGCTACGATCTGCTCATCGAGGGATCCTCCTCACTCGCGCCGCTGAAGGCGCTCTCGAAGTCGATCGATACGCTGCGCGGCAACGCCTCGTTCGTCCTCTCCCTTTCGGGCGACTGGAACAGGCCGAAGGTCAACGGCGCTCTCGATATCACCAATGGAACGCTCGGTCTCAAAAACATCAGCTATCGGTTGTCCTCGCTCAATGCCTACGCCTATGTCGATGAGGACAGGATCGTTCTCGAAAGGGCATCCGGGAAGCTCGCGGGCGGTGAGGTCTCGTTTTTCGGCACCGCGTACCTCCAGCGGTTTGCGCTCAAGAGGTTCTTCCTCGAATCCCGTCTCAAGGGGATCACCGCCGCTCCCTCGAAAGACTTCTGGGTCAACCTCGATGGCGCCCTGCATTATCGCGGCGACCTCTCGTCCCAAACCATTCTCGGCGATATCGCCATAAAGAGGGCGAAGTACTCCGAGCGGGTCGAATGGAAGAGCTGGCTCCTGCGGGTCCGCCAGAAGGAGAGGACGAAGACCGAGGCGACCAGGCTCGACGCGACCAACCTGAACCTCAGGATATCCGGCTCTGCTATCAGCATCGATAACAATGTTTCACGTGCCTCCATGAAAGCCGACCTGCTGGTACGGGGGACCATAGGACAGCCGGTCCTCCTGGGAAAAATAGAGGCGCGGGAGGGAATCGTCTTTTTCAGAAACAACGAGTTCAAGATCCTCAAGGCCTCTATCGATTTCTCGAATCCCAACCAGGTGCATCCCTATTTCGATATCGTATCCGAAACCAACACCAAGGGGTATAATATCCGCCTGAGCCTCGACGGCTATATAGAGCAGTTCAACCTCTCGCTCGCATCGGACCCGCCGCTCGACGAGACCGATATCTTCAGCCTTCTCACCGTCGGACAGATCGGGAAGAACCTGAAAGGGCTCGAAGGCGGCATAGGCGCGAGTGAAGCGACGTCGTTCCTCACCGGCAAGATACAGGACGTGATCGAAGAGCGGCTGAAGACGGTGACCGGGTTTGACCGGGTACAGATAGACCCTTCGATATCGAAGACCACCGGAACGGTCTCGCCGCGGGTGACCATAGCGAAGAGGCTCCTCGGAGACCGGCTCTATGTCACCTACAGCACTTCGGTGAGCACGGGAGAGGAGCAGGTATGGAAGCTCGAGTACCTGCTGGGAAAGAACACGTCGCTTCTCGGCGTGAGAGATGAGAGAGGGAGTCTCGGCGGTGATGTCAAGTTCAGGTTCGAGTTCAAGTAGACGGCGCGCCATGCAGGAACGAGGGGATATGCCCTCTTCGCCCCTGCGCCGGTATTCGCTCTGGGCCCTCTCTCTTCTGGTATCCGTTCTCCTGGCGCTGCCCCCGGTCCCCGGTCAGGCCGCTCCCGGTGCGGCTGCGACCATCGATACGATAGCAGTCAAAGGGCTCACCGCTATTCCGGAAGGCGAGCTGCTCGATCTCCTCGATATCGGCGCCGGGAGGCCGCTCGACCGGAAGCGGTTGCAGGCAGGCATCAAGCGCGCATTCCTGAAAGGGCTCTTTGAGGATATCGTTGTCGAGGGATCCCCTGCCGCTCCCTCGAAGATCACCGTGACGGTCCGTGAAAGAAAGGTGATCGGCGCGATAACGGTGAGAGGCAACGGCCATTTTTCGAAGCGGTTCGTCAGGCGGTACCTGGACCTGAAGAAGGGGGAACGGCTGGCGCGCCTCAAAGCGGACCGCGGGCTCGAACAGCTCATCCACGAGATGCGCCAGCGGGGATTTCCTGCAGCATCGGCACGCCTCACGACGGTACCGGAAAGGAGGAATCGGGTTGCCGTGGTGATCGATATCGAAGAGGGCCGTCCCGAACGCATCGAGAAGATCGTCATCGACGGCCCCGCCGATACGGTGCGCTCCTTCCTGCCCTTTTCGGAGGGTGATGTCTTCGACAGGACAAAGATGGACAGGGCCGCACAGAAGATTACGAGCTCCTATAGAAAGCAGGGATACGTAGGCACCGTGCTCTCCTCGGCGTACGAGCAGGGAATCCTCATGCTCAGGCTGCAGAAGGGGGAGAGGATCACGGTATCGTTCGAGGGCAATGCCGCCCTCTCCGCCAAGACGCTTGCGAAAGCGGTCCCCTTCTTCGAGCTCAACGAGGTCAGCGAGGACCTCGTTGAGGAGACGGCGGCACGCATTGTAGCGCTCTACCACCAGCAGGGATACCCTTTTGCCCAGATCACCCCGGTAAAGTCGCTCTCCGGCGGCGATACCGTTCAGTACACCTTTTATATCTTCGAGGGAGAACGGTTCCGGGTGGCAGCGATACAGTTCAGCGGGGTCAGCATTTCCCCGGAACGGCTGCGCGCAGCGATGGCGCTCAAGGAGGGCGATTACTACAATCCCGAGCTCCTCGAATCTGATATCGAGCTGCTCGAAGACTTCTATCACGCCCTCGGGTATCTTTATGTGACGATAGCCGAGCCCGAGCTCCGCATACCCGACACTACGGTCTCGCTCACGTTTACGGTTGACGAGGGGCCTCAGGTGACCGTTGCCGAGCTCGCGGTCAGGAACAACCGCGTCCTCTCGAACGAGGCGGTTCTCGGCGAGGTGGCGGTCAAAGTCGGGGCGCCCTACAACGAGGTCGACCTTGCCGAGGCCCGGCGCAAAATCCTCGACCTCTACAACAGGAAAGGGTTCCTCGATACGCAGGTCGTGATCGAGCGGGAGATATCGGCTACCGCCGCCTCTGTCACGTTCGTCATCGACGAGGGAGAGGCAACGCGGTTCGGCAAGACCGTCATTATCGGCAACGAGCGTACGAAGCCCCATGTGCTGCAGCGGGAGCTGCTCCACAAGGAGGGCGAGCTCTTCGACTACTCGGTGCTGATGAAAGAGCGGCAGGAGCTGTACCGCATCGGTCTCTTCTCCGATGTCGAGATATCCCCCGCCGATAAAGACGACGGGGCGCGCGATATCATCTACCGCGTCAGGGAGGCGAATGCCGGTGCGGTCGAGTTCGGCGTCGGCTACGGCGAGTACGAAAAATATCGCGCCTTTCTCGATATCAGCTACCGGAACCTGTTCGGAACGAACCGGCAGGTGTCATTCAGAACCGAGCTGAGCACCCTCGAGCAGCGGTATCTCCTTTCGTACTACGAGCCGTGGTTTTTCGACAGGGACGTTGCGTTCCGTTCGCTCCTCCTGCACGAACGGCGCGAGGAAAAGAACATCGATACCGGTGAAACGCGCTTCCGGCTCGTCAGGAACACGGCGGCGGCGGGGCTCGAAAAGAAGTTGAGCAGGACCCTCAAGGCCGAGCTGTTCTATGACTACTCGGTGGTCGAGACGAGCGACGTCCAGCCGGGCATCATCCTGAGCAGGGAGGATACCGGCACCCTCACCATCAGCGGCCTGCGCCCCGGGCTGATCTACGATACGCGGGACAATCCCTTTGAACCGCGGAGGGGCGTCCTCGCCGGCCTTTCGGCCAAATTTGCCACCGGCCTCCTTCTCTCTGAAACGGATTTCCTTAAAGTACAGGCCTATGCCAGCACCTACAAGGGGCTGAGCAGGCGAGTGGTGCTGGCGGCATCGCTGCGCGGCGGCGTAGCAAAGGGCTTCGGCGATACAAGGGAGCTGCCGCTCGTCGAGCGCTTCTTTCTCGGCGGGAGGACGACGGTGAGGGGCTACGAACAGGACCTCCTCGGCCCCAAGGGAGCCGACAACAACCCCACGGGCGGCAACGCCTTTGCCATGGGGAGCATCGAGGTGAGGACCGACGTGGGCAGGGGCATCGGTATCGTCACCTTCCTCGACGGCGGGAATGTATGGACCAAGACCGAGGAGTTCGATCTGACCACGCTGAAGTACACCACCGGCCTGGGGCTGCGGTACAACACGCCGGTCGGCCCCTTCAGGATCGACTACGGATTCAAACTCAATAAGGAGACGGGAGAGAGCGATGGTGAAATACATTTCAGCCTCGGCCATGCGTTTTAAAACGCGTAACGCGTTATCCGTGATGCGTTACGGGTTAAAGGCGCTTCTGTTTTTCTGCTGTGCTTTTCTCATTACGCATCACGCGTTACGCGTTACGTGTTTTGCTGAAGTAATCGACCGGGTCGCCGCTTCAGTGGACGATACGGCGATCACCTATTCAGAGCTCCGGGAGCAGTATACTGCGATGAGCGCGGCTGTGGGCCGGGCCGTATCGGAAGAGGAGGTGCTGAACGGGATGATCAACAGCCTCCTGCTCCTCAAGGAGGCGAAGAAGATGCGGCTCGAAGCCCCTTCGAAGGACGAGCAGATTCGGGAGTATATCGATATCAAGATCAAGGCGCCCATCATTATCAGGGAGGAGGAGATCGAGGCGTTCTACCGGGAGCACAGGGCGGAATTCAGCGGGAAGGAGTATATAACGGTGCGGGACGATATCGAGCGGTATCTCTTCGAGCTCGAGACGAACCGGCAGCTGAAACAGCACCTCGAAGAGCTGCGGAAGCATGCCGATATCGCCGTGCAGCTTACAGGTCGAGAATAACCGCGTGCTCGTTGCATTCGGGGAACTTCGGGCATTTCATGCAGTCTCCCCATATCTTTTGCGGAAGCTTCGCCTTCTCGATCTCCCTGAAGCCCGCCTTCGTGAAGAATTCCGGCTGGTAGGTGAGGGCGAAGACCCTCTGTATGCCGAGCCCTTTCGCCTCTTTCAGGCAGTGCTTCAGAAGCTTCGTGCCGATGCCCCGCCGCTGATACCTGTCCTGCACCGCCAGTGATCGTATCTCGGCGAGATCTTCCCATACGATGCGGAGAGCGCATACGCCCCGTATCTCTCCCTCATCCTCGCAGAGGACGAAATCCCGTATCCCTTCGTAGAGCTCGTTCAGCGCCCGGGGAAGCATCTCTTCCTTTCGCGCGAACTCGTTGACCATCTTATGGATAAGCTTTATATCAGTTACATGCGCCTTTCTTATGTTCAACGATCCGGTATCCTTTCGTTATGAGTTCCTTGTTGAGCGGGAGCGACTCCCTCTTCGCACGGGGTGTCGTCTCCTCGAGAGCGGCGCAGATAGCGGCGAGAGGCGCCGCTCCCGTTGCCGCGCTGAACGCGCCCATCATCACCATATTGGCCGATTTTGTACTGTTCAGTGACGCCGCCAGCTCGCTGGCCGGCACCGGCACCATCTCGATATCGCCGCGGGGAGGCTCCGCTGCAACCAGGGAGAGGTCATACAGCACGATCCCGCCGGGGAGTATCCTGGAGGAAAAGCGGTGAAAGGATGCCTGGTTCATCGCGATGAGGATATCGGGGTTCCTCACTACCGGCGAGCCGATCATGGCGTCGGAGATAACGACCGTGCAATTTGCGGTGCCGCCTCTCATCTCGGCCCCGTATGACGGGAACCAGGTGACCTCTCTGCCGTCCAGCAGGGCTGCGTGCGCCATGAGGCGTCCGAGAAAGAGAATGCCCTGCCCCCCTGATCCGGCTATGATGACCCTCCGCTCCATGCTTATTCGGAGTCCCGGGCGGAGGCCAGGACGGATGGCGGGGAGCAAACGCCGCAGGTGTCCTTGATTATCCCCGTTCGAAAGGCGGTCATCATATTTTCCCTGAGCCAGACGAGGGACTGCTGCGGCGACATCCCCCAGTCGGTGGGGCAGGGCGACAATATCTCGACCATGCTGAATCCCCTGCCCTCCATTTGGCATCTGAACGACCGCTCGATCATCCTCCTCGTCGTCAGGATATTCGCGGAGCTGTCGACAGAGCTCCTGGCGATGAACGACGCGCCGTCGATGGTCGCCAGCAGCTCGGAGACCTGCAGCGGATGCCCCATGGTCTTCGGATCTCTCCCTTTAGGGGTCGTGGTCGTCTTCTGGCCGGCAAGAGTGGTCGGGGCCATCTGCCCGCCGGTCATGCCGTAGGTCGCGTTGTTCACAAAGAATACCGAGATATGCTCGCCCCTGTTCGCCGCATGGACGATCTCCGCAGTGCCGATAGCCGCGAGGTCGCCGTCTCCCTGGTAAGAAAAGATCACCCGGTCCGGCGCGACGCGCTTCATCCCCGTAGCAGCAGCCGGAGGCCTGCCGTGGGCGACTTCGAGCATATCGAAATTGAAATACTCGTTGGCAAACACCGCGCACCCCACCGGTGCGATGCCGATCGTCCGCTCGCGGATGCCGAGATCGTCGATGACCTCGGCGATCAAGCGGTGTATGATGCTGTGGCCGCACCCGGGGCAATACCGGAAAGGAGCGGCAGTAAGGCTCTTCGGGCGCTCGAATACTTTTCTCATGGGACTGATTATACCATATCATACCGGCACTTCAGGGTGCTTCGGAGCGCTCGTTGCCATGACGTACATTCTATTCTATAATGAAAGTAAGTCCTGCATACCCTCATATCTTGTCCGCACCGCGAACCGCAGCAATAACCGCTCTGCATCGTCGAGGAGGATACCGCATGGAGCTTGGCGCACACTACCGGGGAGACGGCCGTTGCGACTTCATCGTCTGGGCGCCTCTCCTGAAGAAGGTCGAAGTGAAGCTCCTCGCTCCGGAAGAGCGTCTCATCCCCATGACGAATAATGGAGACGGGTACTGGCGGGTATCGGCAGAAGAGGTGTATCCCGGAGCGCGGTATCTCTATCGCATCGATAGAGAGCTGGAGCGGCCCGATCCCGTCTCCTCTTTCCAGCCCATGGGCGTGCACGGTCCCTCGCAGGTAGTCGATCATCGATCATTTCAATGGGAAGACAGCGACTGGAAAATGCCGGACCTCTGCCGGATGATCGTTTACGAAATCCATGTCGGGACTTTTACGCCCGAAGGCACCTTCGACGCGGCGGTCGCCCGGCTCGATGAGATAAAGGACCTGGGGGCCACGGCGCTGCTCATCATGCCGGTAGCCCAGTGCCCCGGGGCGCGCAACTGGGGATACGACGGGGCCTATCCCTTTGCCGTCCAGAACACGTATGGCGGGCCGGATGGGCTCAAGAGGCTGGTCAACGAGTGCCATAAAAGAGGAATGGCGGTAAAGCTCGATGTCGTCTACAACCACTTCGGGCCTGAAGGAGCGTATCTCCGCGATTTCGGCCCTTATCTTACCGATAACTACAAGAGCCCGTGGGGCGAGGCGATCAATGTGGACGGCCCCTACAGCGACGGCGTCCGCAATTTCTTCATAGAGAACGCCCTCCATTGGTACAATAATTTTCATATCGATATCCTCCGCCTCGATGCCGCGGACCGCATTTTTGATATCAACGCTTACCCTTTTCTCCAGGAACTTGCTGATACCGTTAAGAACTGCTCGAGGCGGAACGGCAGGGAGTGCTTTCTCATCGCCGAGGCGGACCAGAACGACCCGAAGCTGACGAGGCCGAAAGAGCAGGGCGGGTTCGGCCTCGACGGCCAGTGGCTCGACGACTTCCATCACTGCATCCATACCCTGCTTACCGGTGAGCGGGAAGGGTACTATGCCGACTACGGCAGCGTGGAGCAGCTCGCCAAGTCGCTGCAGGAGGGGTTTGTCTACACCGGCGAATACTCCAAATACCGGAAGTGCCGGCGGGGCCGTCCATCAACGGATATCCCGGCCTTCCGTTTTGTGGCCTTCTCGCAGAATCATGACCAGATCGGCAACCGGCAGGCAGGAGAACGCCTGGAGGAGCTCATCCATTTCGAAGCTCTCAAGATCGCTGCGGCGACAGTGCTCCTGTCACCCTTCATTCCGCTCCTTTTCATGGGACAGGAGTACGCCGAGGAGAGTCCCTTCCGGTACTTTGTCAATCATTCCGATCCTGCGCTGATAGAAGCGGTGAGAGCGGGGAGAAAGTCGGAGTTCACCTCCTTCTTATGGGAGGGCGAGCCGCCGGACCCCGAGAGTGAAGAGACCTTTCTCCGCTCCAAGTTGAAGTGGGAGCGGAGAGAGCTGCCACAACACCGCGAGATGCTCGCTTTCTACAAGGCGCTCATCCATCTCAGAAAGACCATCCCGGCATTGTCGAACTGCGACAAGGATCGGCTGGTGACCAGGGTGTTAGACGACAAGTGTATTCTCTTGATGCGCCGATGGCACGATAAAGAACGGAGCCATGCGTTCTGCATCTTCAACTACAATACTGTCGATACTCGTTTCTATACAGGCGATTTCCTGCCGGAGGGACGGTGGAAAAAGCTCATCGACTCAGCCGAATCACAGTGGAACGGTCCCGGAACCAGGCTCCCCGACGAGATCAATGCTGCTGAAGCACTCCTTGTAAAAGAGCATGCAATGGCACTGTATACTAAGGATTAATCCTGATTGAGGAGCGGACGGGGGCTATGCGGTTTTGAGCGGAATTATTCTTCGTTGGTCCCACTGCAAGCGGTGTTGTACTCGATCTGCGCAGATGCACCCGCAACGGTGGTTCGCCCCAAAGGCTTCGCCTTTATGGGCTGCACCAGAGCCAGGAATTCCCCTCAAAACCGCATAGCCCCCGTCCGCTCACCACTAGGAATTCTCGACCAGTTCCATGAGCGCTCCCTCGAGGAGGCCGTGGTCGCTGACAACGAGGGAGTCTATCCTGAGCGCATCCATAAAGGCGAGCAGGATAAGGAGCCCGGGAATGATGATCTCGGCGCGTTCGGGCTCGAGCCCGGGAGTGCCGGCCCTTTCCTTAGCAGGGAGCAGGACGAGTCTTCGGAGTATGGCTTCGACCGAAGGACGGAAAAGGGTATGCAGATGGACCCTCTCGCCGTCGTACACCCCGAGCGCCATATCGATAGCAGCGACTGTCGTCGCCGTCCCTCCCGTGGCGATGAGGCGCTTTGCCGCAGGATCGAGCGGTGACTTCTTCTGCCGAGAGTACTTTAAAAAGGAATCGATAACGAACTTATCTATATAGTTTTTGAGCCTTTCGACATCCTCAGCGATAGGGGGATCGCTCGTGATGAACTGCTCGTGGAGCTTTAATGCCCCTATCGGTATACTCTCCCTTGCAGAGCCCTCGCCGTAGAGAATCCATTCGGTGCTGCCGCCGCCGATATCCAGGACGACGGCAGGGCCGGCTGTAGATGCATAGTCATTCACAATCCCTTTCAGGGTCAGCTCGGCTTCCCGTTCGCCGCTGATAATCTCGATCGAGATGCCGGTGCGTTCGCGCACCTCGTTCACGAAAGCACCGCTGTCGCGGGCCTCTCTCAGTGCGCTTGTTCCGAGCGCCGAGATGCGACGCACGCCCTTCTTTTTACAGATAGCTTTAAATTCAAGGAGGGTTGCTATTGAATGTAAAGCGCCCTCTCTGTCGAGAAGCCCTGTTGCCATGAGCTGTCTGCCGAGGCGGGTCACCGCTCTTTCAGCAGCGATTCTTTGGAGTCTTCCCCTGCTGAAACAGCCTATGAGGAGCCGCAGCGTATTGGTCCCCACATCGATGACAGCAAGCGGTGCGGAACAGCTGTCAGATCCCCGATGCATTGAGCAGGGTGAGAACTTCCTGTTTCAGAGATGACACCGGGACCTTTCTCGTCTCTCTCGTACGCCGGATCTTGATCTCCACGCTGTTTTCTTTCAAGCCCTTTTCGCCGATGACCACGTGGAAGGGGATGCCGATAAGGTCGGCATCCTTGAATTTTACGCCGGGACGCTCATCCCTGTCATCGACAAGCACTGCGAGGCCCTCGGCTTTCAACTCGTTATACAATATCTCGGCGACTTCAACAGTCCGCGCATCGGTTACGCCGAGGGGAATGAGCTCAATATCGAAAGGCGCTATCGACCGGGGCCAGACGATGCCGTCCTTGTCATGGTTCTGCTCAAGGGCAGCAGCAGCGATCCTGGCAGGTCCTATGCCGTAACTCCCCATGATTATGGGCTTCTTCTGCCCGTCCTTGTCCAGGAAGAAGGCCTCGAGCGGCACGGAATACTTCGTTCCCAGCTTGAAGATATTCCCGATCTCGATCACCCTTTCGAGGCGGAGCGGCGCCTTTTTTTCAGGACACCGGGGACAGAAATCTCCTTCCTTCGCCACGTGGAGATCGTGCCATTCGGCATTGAAGTGGACTCCCGGCCTTATTCCCTTGGCATGATAATCGCCCTTGTTGGCGCCCGAGATATACGTCCCCTGCTGCAACGCGGGGTCTGCGATGATACGTACATTCTCATGCCCCATCGGGCCGATAAACCCTGCCTCGACCCCCAGAATGGCGACCACTTCATCTCTGGTCGCCTGCCTGAAGGGGCCGATGAGCTTCGTGAGCTTCTTTTCGTGCAACTCCTGATCACCGCGCAGTAAAACCAGAACCGGCCCAGCCGACGCCATCATCAGGAGACTTTTTATGAAGCAGGCGGGCTCGGCAGAGAGAAAGGAGGAGACCTCCTTGACCGTTCTTTTTTGCGGAGTATGGACCTCCTCGTACGGCCACTGCTTGTCTTCGACCGGCCGCGAGACCGAGCGCGCCACTTCAACATTGGCCGTATAACCGCATTGATCGCAAAGGACGATATCATCCTCTCCCGCAGGGCTCGGCGCCATGAACTCATGGGCAGCAGCGCCGCCCATCATCCCCGTATCCGACTCTGCCTGGTAGAAGGTGAGGCCGCACCTGCCGAAAATGCGATGATAGGCATCGGCATGGAGCCGGTAATTGCGGTCGAGACCTTCCTCATCCGTATCGAAGCTGTAGCTGTCCTTCATGACGAACTCTCTCGTCCGCAGGATACCGCTCTTGGGGCGCGCCTCGTCCCGGAGCTTCGTCTGTATCTGGTACCATACCTGGGGAAGGTCTCTATAGGAGCGGATTTCGCGTGCCGCGAGCCAGGTCATGATCTCTTCGTGGGTCATACCGAGACACATGTCGCGGTCGGTCCTGTCCTTGAGGCGGAACATCTCCTCTTTGATATCGTACCAGCGGCCGGTCTTCTGCCATATCTCGGCAGGGTGGAGGATCGGCATCGAGATCTCCTGTCCGCCGATAGCGTTCATCTCCTCCCGCATGATCGCGTTGATCCTGTGCATAACGCGCAATCCGAGGGGGAGGAGTATATAAAGTCCGGCGGCGAGCTGACGGACGTAGCCGGCGCGCAGCATGAGCTTATGGCTCACTGCCTCTGCATCGGCAGGAACTTCTCTCATGGTGGGAATGAACATCCTCGAAAATCTCATGCAGTGTCAGCCTCCCTTACTGAAGTGATATTGAATATATCATTATTTTTTCTCAAATGACAAACAGTAAAGAGAGGGTATCTCAAAAAGGGGCACCCGGATCGGGCCGGATAGAGCATGACGCGCTTGCGAGAATTGTTAACAGATCGTGGCGTTTCAGTGACGTTTTACCGGAATCCCGCGGCTGCGGGGAGAGTTGAGGGTCGAACCGGCTGATTTCACAGGAATACATATTTTAATAACTTTACATAATATATCTTATCAGACATTCTGGACAAACAGCGATTGTCAGGAAGTTGTTATCAAGGGAGTTAGTATCTGTTATCTCAGAGCGGAAATGCTGGGTTTCAGCGGAGATGTACAACTTGTAGGCATATTAAATTTTTTTATTTGTTAAGGAGTTCCCCGGAGTTTATGGGCATTCCCAGGGCTCTCCCGTTGTGATGGCCCGTAAGCCGCGCAAATATAAGCATTCCCTCGCGCAGCGGTCCGTCGTATGCCGACGTATCGAGGAACACCTTTATATAATTATCGGAGGTAGCTGTAAAACCATTACGCTCTTTCTGTTCGACAATGACCTCGAGGGTCTTTCCGGAGCTGCTCTGCCTCTGAATGAAGCCGGTCCGCTTCGTCTCGCCGATCGCCCTCAATACCTCTGCACGACGTTTTTTGACCTCGTCAGAGACCTGGCCCGGGTACGATGAGGCCTCGGTGCCGGGACGGCGCGAGTACGGGAATGCGTGGATATAGGAAAAGGGAAACGCTTCCAGAAGCTCCCTGGTGTTCCTGAACTCCTCTTCGCCCTCTCCCGGGAATCCGGCGATGATGTCTGCCCCGAGCCCGCAGTCAGGCTGCCTTTTCACCAGGGACCCCAGCCCTGCAATGAGATCCTCTCTTCGATACCTCCTCCTCATCAAAGAGAGTACGGTGTCGTCGCCGCTCTGGATCGAGAGGTGCAGATGCCTGCATAGTCGTCTGTCACTCAGGAGATCGAGGATTTCCTCATTCACCTCTTTAATTTCGAGAGAGCTGAGCCTGAAGCGGACCTTATGGGTGGCATGCAAGAGCTTCTTCAACAGGCCGGAAAGAGAGAGCCGCGGAACGAGGTCCAGGCCATAGAGGCCGAGGTGTATCCCGGTCAGTACGATCTCCCCGTATCCGGCAGCCTCATACGACCGGACCTCACTGATGACCTCTTCAGGAAGAACGCTCCTCGATCTCCCCCGCGCCATGGTGATCGCACAATAGGAGCACGAAAAATCGCACCCGTCCTGGACCTTGACGATAGGGCGCTGCCGCGGATAAACAGGCAGTGCGAGCGTCCGCGTTAATGTGCCGCTTGAGATAAGAGCGCCGATGTTCTGTTTATCGCTGTTTTTGACTACCCGGATCGTATCATCGAGCTTCCGTATCTCGTCCCCGCGGAGCTCTGCGTAGCAGCCGGTCACTATGACTCTGGCCTTATTCCTCAAGGCCCTCTGGATAAGCTGCCTCGACTGGTAATCGGCCTTGGCAGTGACAGTGCAGGTATTGATGATGCAGATATCGGGCCGCTCTTCAAGCTCGACTATCCGGTGCCCTTCCCTGCCGAGGAAAGCTTCCCAATGAAAGCTCTCGGCCTGGTTGGTCTTGCACCCGAGCGTGAGAATGGCTACTTTCATGACCTCTCGACCGCTGCTCCCTCGAGTGAATGCCTGTGTGCCCTGACGATCTTGACGAGAACGCGGTCACCCCGCTCGATTGCGGGAGAGGAAGGGAGCGTAACGATCTTGTTCGCCCGCGTTCTGCCGGTGAGCAGCCCTCTCTCTTTTTCGTCCGATCCTTCTACAAGTATCTCTTGCAGGGTTCCTTCCAAGGTCTTGTTTTTTCGGTCGGTGACCCCGTTCTGGAGCTCGAGGATCTCGTAGAGCCGCTGCGACTTGAGGGCATCGTCTATATGCCCTTCCATCGTCGCAGCCGTCGTCCCCGGCCTCGGAGAATAGTTGAAGGCAAAGAGGCCGTCGAATTCGATCTCCCCGAGCGCCCTCAGCGTGGCACGATGGTCCTCATCCTTCTCTTGGGGAAACCCCGCTATGATATCCGTGGTTATGGCGATCCCGGGTATCTCCTTCTTGAGGAAACCGACCCTCCTCAGGTAGTCGTCATAGGTATAGTTCCGGTTCATGAGCCCGAGGATCTTCGTCGAGCCCGATTGAAGGGGCAGGTGTATATGCTCGCAGACCTTTTCGAAGTCCCTGATCGCATAGACCAGGTCATCCGAAAGGTCTTTCGGATGGGACGTGACGAAGCGGATCCGTTCGATACCCGGGATACTGTCGATTCTCCCGAGGAGGCCCGGGAAGTCCGTATCGCTCCGGTAAGAGTTCACATTCTGCCCGAGGAGCGTCACCTCCTTATACCCTTTCTCGGAAAGCGCCCGGATCTCGCTGATAATGCTCCCGCTCGGCCTGCTCTTCTCCCTGCCCCTGGTATAGGGGACGATGCAGTAGCTGCAAAAGTTGTCGCAGCCGTACATGATGTTTACCCACGCCCGGACCGTATCGGTGCGCGACGCCGGCAGATCGAGCTCGGTGATCGAGGGATTGTCCCCCGTATAGGTATCATCATGCTTATAAGCAGGAGCTGATGGCGATGCGATGATCGTCCTGAAGGCATGGATGTTTTGCGGTCCTACTATGAAATCGACGAAGGGCGCCCTCTCCCGTATCTCGTCCGCCTTCTGCTGGGCGACACAGCCGGCTACGGCGATCTTCACGCCCGGCTTTTTCATCTTCAACGTCCTTAGCCTTCCGAGGCTGCTGAAGAACTTCTGCTCTGCCTTCTCCCTGATGCTGCAGGTGTTGAAGACGATGACGTCCGCGTCTCTCGGGCTTTCCGCCTCGGTATACGCTTCGGACTCCAGGAGCCCGGCGATCTTCTCCGAATCATGGACATTCATCTGGCAACCGAAGGTCACCAGATAGTACTTCCGCATCCTGCTCCTCCTCTTCCCCGTGCAAACAGGGAAAGCATGCAATAACAATTATAGTACCACGTATTCCCGATAAAATACCTCATCGATGCCGAGCTAACCAACGCTTCGGCAGCAGGGCATGACTCATAACGATAAGCGATCAATCGCCCCGGACATATGCCTGTCCCGCTAGGGTGAGCAGTGCGCCTGCCAAACCGGCCAACAGCCATGACGGGGAAGCAAAGGAGGCCATCAACGCCCCATCGATAAGGGAGATGCATGCAATCATGGCAGGAATAACAGGGAACGGGAAACGCTCTTTCCTTGTATTTTCGACCCGTGCGATCGTGCTGATCAGGAGGGTATAGCAGAACTGCACCACGCCCGCTATTGCTGCGGTGACCGTCACCGCCCCCGCCGCCGCTATCCCCGCTATGACGAATACCATCGCTCTGCTCATGGCCATGAGCATGATACTGGCCGGGTGAGTCTTATGGAACTTGTCGTAAAGGACGATAACGATGAACAGAACGAACCCGGCCCACAACGCTTCCCGGTAAGGGATAACCAGAAGAAGCAGGAGCCCTGCAGCAAAGAGCATGGCGGTGAGATAAAAGGCCGCCCTTACCGGGACTCTCCCGGAGGGAAGCGGGCGAAAGGGCTTTCCCGTGCGGTCTGCCTCCCGATCATAGATATCGTTCAGGCACATGCCTCCCATATAGAATGAAGACAGGGACAGCGCGAGGATACCTATGAGTGACCACCGGGCCTCCGGAACAGAGAGGACTACGGCAGCGATGACATTTGTCCAGACCGTAGGGAGATTGCTGATTCTGCAGAGCTCGAGGAAAGGCTTTATTGCCCGAACGCTCATCGCAGACTAGTCCAGAAAGACATGATCGAGCATGAGCGCTGCTACGTCAGTCGCTGCGATACCCGCTCCTCTCAACAGTTTCGGCTCGGTCGTCGCAAAGAGCGGTCCCTCCTCATCGCTGTCGGTCACCCTTCCGTGAGACCCCTTCACGAGCGATGCGTCGAGAGGGATCACGTCCATGAGCATGCGGAAGCCGAGCGCCTTTTTAACCAGTTCGCCTGCTACTTTTATCTTCGGAAGACGGATGGCCGGATCGATGAAGAGCTCGCAGGGATCATAGCCGGGCTTTGCGTGGATATTAACGGTCCGGGCGTAATCCGGGGCCCTTGCATCATCATCCCAAAAGTAGTACGTGAACCAGCTTTCACGGGAAGCAATAAGCACCAGCTCCCCTGCCCTCTCGTGGTTGAGTCCGTATTCCTCCTTGCCCTCACGGTCGAGGACCCGCTCAACTCCCGGAGTTTGTTCAAAAAGTTCTTTTATCGCAGGAATATCGGATTGATTGCGAATATACACATGGGCTATTTGGTGGTCTGATACGGCAAAGGCCCGCGACGGTCCGGGATCGAGGTACTCCCTGCCGAGGTCGACCTTTACCGTAAGATATCCCGCTTTTCTCAAGAGCCGGTTCGGGTGTATCGGGCGGTCGACTGCGGTTATTCCATACTCGGAGAGCACCACAACCCTGCACCCGCGCTCCGTGAAAAAATCGATCAGTCTCCCGCACAGCCCGTCGATTTCAGAGACATCCTTCGCGATGTCTCCGTGCGGACCGACCCGCTGAAGCACGTAGTCGAGGTGCGGGAGATAGACGAGGTTGAGTGTCGGTTCGAACTCTTCCTCTATTGCCATCGCTGCTTTTGCGATCCACTCGCTCGAGGCGAGGGAAGTTCCCGGGCCCCAGAATTGAAAGAGCGGGAACTGACCGAGCTCTTTATTGAACCTATCCCTGAGGTGGAGGGGGATACTGTAGCAATCGGGAAGCTTTCTGCCGTCGGCGCAATAGAGGGGCCTGGGGGTGACCGCCCAGTCGACGTCGGTGGCCATGTTGTACCACCAGAAATTATTCGCGCACGTAAAAGAGGGATCGCGCCTTTTCGCCCTGTGCCAGACCTTCTCGGACTGCACGAGCCTGTTGGACTGCCGCCAGAACATCACCTCCGCCAGATCGCGGAAATACCAGCCGTTGCCGACAATGCCGTGATCCGCAGGCAGCTTCCCGGTGAGATAGGTCGACTGAACCGGGCAGGTTACCGCCGGCGTAATAGTCTTTATGGGGATGCAACACCGCATCAGTGATCGCAGATGCGGCGTGTGCGCTCCGATGAGAGAGGAGGTAAGTCCGACGACATTAAGGACTACAGTTCGTTTCATCGACCTTTGATCTCAACCATAATAGCTCGCGGCATATTGACTCGGTAATGCTTCCCGACCGCATATCGGGAGGCAGGACGCTCCACGTATATGTTTCGACTTCCAGCAGCGTATCTCCGCTGAGGAGTGGAATCATCTCCTCGATAAAAGAGCGAGTTGTGCCATACGATGATGTCCCCTCCATGAATATCGGCATATGAAAATGGACACGCCACTCTTCTCCTGGGCTGCTCCTGTGATTTGCCAGGGCCTCGGGCAGGTCATCATAGCGGATGATGTCACCATGCCGCCTGATCGCAACCTGGTGCAGATAGACGGGTTCTTGGAATATTCCCTTGCCCCCCCTATCGAAATCAGTCAGCCGCAGAGCCGACGATACCTGGACTTTGCCTATCCTTATGCCGGCCGCAGAAAGTGACGCGAGCGATGCAGCAGGATCCTCGAACAGCACCGCCTGATGGCAGCAGTCAAAACAGATGCCGAGATGCTCCCGCAGACCAAGAGGAACAGGAATCGTATCGAAAAAATCGACAATGTCATCCGTAGTCTCCAGAACGCAGCCGGGCTCAGCCTCCAGGGCAAGGATGATATGCTTACCGCTCCTCTGACTAAGTCCACTGAGGTGCTCAAGCACACTGATGAGGTTCCGGGTAATTGCCGGATAATCCGTCCCCTGGATAAACCTCTTGAACCCGACCGGCACCGTCGAGATGGACCCGGTCACGCCAGGGGGCAACCAAAAGTCCAAGACATCGGCGAGCCGCTTTGTATACGAGACCCGTTCAGGCGACCTCCAGTCAGGCAGATACACCCTTTCCTTGACCGCCTTTGCATGAAAGTCGCCGTAAGGGAAGCCGTTGATGGTGGGGATGAAACAGCCCTGCTCCTCGCACCAGTCGAGCAATTCCCGTGACATCCCCTCACTGATCTCCTGAGCTGCGCGATGCGAGAGCCGGAGGCCGATGGGAAACGGTTCATCCGGCGAGACGGCGCTCTTTATCGCGGGGAGATGTCTGAAGAGCGCGCCCCGCACGTCATCCCAGCGCTCACCGGGATGAATGTTAGTGCAATACGTGATCATCATTTATTAAACTTCGGACACTGGCTGAGGAAGAACTTGGGGTTCTCGTAGAAAACTCGTTGAATCAGCTCTTCGCTGTGTCCGCGGCGTCTCATTTCATTGGCGGTCTTCAGTGTGGCCAGAGGGTCGCTCACGCTCCAGTCTGCTGAAGAGTTGATGCATACGTTTTCCGGACCGTAGATCTCGACGGCATCAACTGCTCGTTCCGGACTTCCCTTGGAGTGCGGATAAAGAGTGAGGCCGTACCAGAAACCTTTTGACTTGATCTCGGGGATCGTGTGCTCTTCCGCATGGTCGATGAGTACGCGCGACGGGCTGATCCGCGGCTCATTGAGGATCATATCGAGGATGAGCCGCGTCCCCTTGAGCTTGTCTTCGAGATGCGGCGTATGAATAAGTATCAGCTCATTTCTCGAGGCTGCCAGTGCTATCTGCTGCTCAAGGACTTTTATCTCATTTCTGCTGTTCTTATTGAGCCCGATTTCGCCGAGTCCGAGGACCGTCGGCCGGTCGAGGTATTCAGGGATGATACCGATCACCTTTTCCGCCAAGGAAAGATTCTCGGCCTCTTTGGAGTTCAAGCCGAGCCAGCAGTAGTGCCGTACGCCGAACCGTGCGGCCCTGGCAGGTTCGACCACGGTGAGCTGGTGGAAATAGTCGTGGAAACTCTCGACCGAGCGCCGGTCAAAGCCCGCCCAGAAGGCCGGCTCGGTAATCGTATGGATGCCGCCCAGGGCGAGCTTCATATAGTCATCAGTCGTCCTGGACACCATATGAATATGGGGATCAATCACGTCCATCGAATGCCCCGTTCCACGCGCCCACGGCCTTCAACCCCACCGCGCTCTCGACAGGCCCGGACGAGGTGTCGCTGAAAACGAGCTGGATAGCCTTCGTTCTCTCCGACTCCGATTCCCGAAGGAACTGCAGCGCCCTCATCAGCGCCTTGTACCGGAAATCGGCTCGGGCCTCCTCAGGATCGCGGTACCGGTCGATGCGGTCGAGAAACGAAGCGATATCAAGAATCCGCGCGCGGTTCTCCATGAAGTAGAGGTCGAGGATATCCTTTGCCGGTTTCGGGCTTGTATCGGTCATCAGAGTGCTCCTTTTCTTTATTTCAGGATGAGCCCTGCCTGCTACAGCCGAATGCGCCTATATAAAATAATAGATGTACCTTTCCTCTCAGTCAAATGTTTCGGTCCCGCTGTTCCCGGACAGGGGCTGACACAATGGCTGACTAATCTCGCGACAATAAGGAGAGAGAAAGAGAGCGGTAGAGGGTGAAACGAAAGCGGGACATGGCAGGCGGACCTGTCTGAATGGAGACAGGTCCGCCTGCTGTTCAGTCAAGAGTTACGACTGCGGGTATTCCTTGCCCGAGGGCGTAATATAGACGATTCTGGATTTGCCGTCCATCCCGGCTTCGACGCGTATCTGCGCCACGCGCTCGCCGTTGAAGGTCGGCATGCTGGCGGCGATGATCTCGGTCACGGTATAGGTCGCGGCTGCCATGAGCACATTGTTGCCGCCGGCAAGAGATATATTGGAGACTGATGTCGCCGTCGTCAGCGCATCGGAAGCTCCGCTCAGGGCGCCCGTAAGCACCGATGTCCTGCTACTGCCCGAAGCAGGAACGGCATAAATGGTAACCGTCGTTCCGCGGGGAATGTTGGTGGCTTCAACCTCCACCGGTACGCTTGCCGTTCCCTCGGGGAGCGTTACATCCGCCACGCCGGTAGGATCAGCGGAAATGGAGATGTTGTTCACCTTCGAAATTCTCAACGTCGGGTTGTTCGGAACGAGAACCTTGCCAGGCGTACCAACAGAACAATTGGGATCAGTATATCCAGAACACGAAACGCCATTATTTGATTCGAATCGGATTCTTCCTGCTCCGCCGTTACCGCCGCCGCTAACGCACGAGCTGCCGGCCCCTGAACCCCTGGCATAGACTGCTCCAGCCGTGCGTACAATAGTGTCAGCGACCAGTCGCACGGCGCCGCCGCTGCCCGCGCCGCCACCGCCGCCGCATCCATCCCCCTGACTTGCGCCGCCGGGGCCACCGTCGGCATAGATGTTGCCGCTTAAGGTTATTGTGCTGGAAGAAGCTATCAGAATAGCGCCGCCGCCACCACCGCCGCCGCCGCCGTTATAGTTGAGACCAGACCCGCCGCCAGCACCGCCAGATCCGCCGATGAGGGGAAGGATTGTCGCCTGACCATATGTTCCTCCGCCTCCACCTCCGTAATAACCTGCAGCGCCTGCAGCAGCATACCCGCCGCCGCCACCGCCGGTACCGTTATTAGGCCACCAGTTGTTTGGATCGCTGCCTCCGGGTTGTCCTCCGCCTGGGCCTTTCCCCCCGCCGCCAAGCTGCCGCTTGACTCCGCCGAAAAGGGGAGAATAACCTCCCATTCCTCCGTCGAAGCCGCCGGGCCCGCCGAGCCCGGGCTGTCCATCGTCGCCGAGCAGGCTGTCACCGGCAGTTCCCGAGTGTTTCGCAGCAGCGCCGCTTACCGAAATCGTCCCGGCTATGGTCACATTCCCCGTTGTTCTGATGATGACAGGAGTATTTGCCGCATTCCTCTTGAACGTGACCGTTACCCCCGAGGGAATGCTGACCGTCGTGTAATCGAGAATGCCGTCAGGGGGCAGCTGGACCTCGGTATTGACCGTCGGCGACAACGCCCCGAGGCAGTCCGGATCGGATGCGTTGTTGCACGAGCTGCCGCTGTCGAAGACGGCATAGGCGCTGGTCGAAACCATGATGCTAGCAACCGTGAGGAGTACGCCCAGAGTCACTTTGAATTTATTTCTTTTATGGAAAAACATTGGTAAATCCTCCTTTTGTTATTCATCACCGCTTCAGAAACATCATGCCTCGGGCGGTCCCCTGAAGCCGGTGAACTTTATGGTAAAGGAATAATACTTCTGATTCACGTTTATACCAATATCATGTACAGCATTATACGCCGCCTCGGATGAAGCGGTACGCTCCTGTTCGTGGAGGAGCCTCATCTCGCTCCTCTTGATTCCGTTCATGGAAGCGCTGCCGCTCATCAGGAATTGTTGCTGCTCGTCCCCTCCCGGCCCGTCGCTGTTCAGCGGCATGGTACCGGAGGGGCCATCGGACGCAAAACGATAACCTGCATCATCGTCTGATATATGCCGTACTGTGGGCCTGAACACGGTAAAGGTGTTCGCCGCGGATGCGGCGCTGCTCGAGGTGCCGTAGGGCGTCGTAATCGTCACCACCCGCTCGCCGCCCTGGGCAGCGCCGTCGATGATGATCGTGACTGTTGCAATCGTCCCCGCTGCATTGACCGCCGGCGGGTTGTTGACCAGAATACCGTCGGAAGGCGTAAAGCGCACCTCCATCGCTTCGGCAAGGTCTCTGCCGTTGATCGTAAGCGTAAAGGTGTTGCCCACCGCCTCGACGATCGGCACAATCGAGGTGATCGTCGGCGCCGGGCCTACCATCAGTATATTCGCCATGGAGGACGAGGGCCTTATCGCCCCTGAAGGAGTGAGCGGCGTTATCGTCCTCGGGCCCTTCGATGTCCCCATCGGCACAGTAAGGGTGATACTTATGCTCCTTCCGTCGGCAGCAGCGCTCCACGAATCCATGATGATGCCGTCGGCAGGTGCAATCTGGAGGGCGTTGACCGTATCAAAACCGACACCGGATAAGGTAACAGTCCCGGTCGTGCCGGGCTCGATATGCTTCGGACTTATCCCTGTAACAGCAGCGCCGACTGTCACGCCCACCTCACGCGAGGTCACCGGAGTGACCGGTACCGGTGCGGTCGGAACCGGCGCCGGAGCGACGAAAACAACGACCTCCCGTGAAACGAAAGGACCGTACTGCGCCTGTACTGTGGAAGGAGGCGCGGGCTGCTCCACTGTTACGCCGACCGGCAACGATACGAGAGACGAATAGGTGACGCCCGGCAGATCAGTCACGGTAAAGGTATTCGTTACTGAAGCCGTATCCGATGTCGTCCCTGCGGGCGTGGTAACGGTGACGACGCGGTCGCCGGGTATCGCCGCGGCATCAAGAATTATATTGACGGTAGCGACCGTACCCTCGGGATTGACCGTCGGCGGATTGGCGACCGTAATACCCGCCGCGGGACTGAAGTTCACACGTGTAGCCGAAGCGAGATTCCTTCCGAGAATGGTGAGGGTAAATGACGACCCCTTCTCGCGCTGGAGGGGATCGATACCCACGACCTCGGGCTGGGGCAGTGTCACCCTGAAGATATTCGCTCCTGCAGATGCGGGCTTTGCAGCGCCGACGACGACGGACCGCATCCCGAGCGGCGCATCCGCTGCGATATCGATGAGGAATTCAAGCGAGCTGCCGTCAGCCGCTGCCGTGATCGTCCCCGCCCTGACCGTGATGCCCGCTGCGGGCGCAAAGGAGATCGCATCGGCAGCGGACAGGCCCGCGCCGCTGATCCTGACCGGGAGACCCTGCGTGCTTATCGCTCCGCTCACCGGCGAGATCGCTGTTATCGTCGAGCCCACCGCAATACCGACCGGCTTTGACGAGAACGGCCCGTAACTGCGCTGGACCGGCTGGGGCGCGGGCGGCGGCACCATGACGCCGACCTGCTGAGATACGAGAGATTCATACGGAGCGCCGGTCTGCGCTCTCACCTCGAAGCTGTTGCCGAAGGTGAGCGTTGCGTCCGATGTTCCGGCAGGTGTCGTGATCCTCACCGTTCTCGTTCCGGGCGCTGCACCAGGCGCAACAGAGATGCTTAGTGTGACCAGCGTGCCGTCGGCGCTCACTGTCGGCGAACTACTAACCTCAATTCCCTCTTCAGGGAGAAAGGATATCGCGGTTGCACCCTGGAGATTGCGGCCGTTTACCTGGAGGGCCATCGTTGTTCCCGGCAGCCCGTAGTTCGGGATGAGCGACCATATCTCGGGCAGCGTCCGTGTCACCCTGAAGATGTCCGCGCCTGAAGCGACGGGTCGCGCGGACCCCGCCGGTGTAGCGACCACAACAACCCTGTCGCCGACTTCTGCATCAGCCGCGATACTCACAATCGCTTCGACAAAGCTGCCGTCTGCGGCCCTTGCGAAAGAGCCGTCAACGACGCTTATTCCCGTCGACGGAGCGAAGCTGATTCCGGTTGCCGTCGCGAGTCCCACGCCGTTAACGCGGACCAGGAGGTTTTGCGTTCCGATACTACCTCTGTCGGGCGTCAGGCCGGTCACGGCAGAACCGACGACAACGCCGACACGCGCACTCTGCAGCGGCCCCACGGTCTTGGTTGCCGGGGGCGGCGCCGGCGTCGGGATCATAACGCCCACAGGGGCGCTCACCATCGGTCCGATATTGTAGGTCTGGATCGGGCGAACGGTAATGGTACTCGTATCTCCCGAGATGAATCCTGCTCCTGACGCCGTTATCGTTGTGCTTCCGACATTGATCGCATTAACCGTGACCTGCGCCTGTGTCGCCCCTCCGGGGATGCTCACCGCCGCGGGATAGGTGACGATATTTGCCGTACTGGCCGAAAGGGTGACCTGGAGCCCGCCGGCAGGAGCAGGATCGGTCAGCGCGAGGGTAAGGAAGATCGTGAAGCTCTGTCCCGTTGTTATCGACGTCGGAACGAGATTGACGGTCGGCTGCGGCCGCGCGGTTACCGTGACCTTGCCTCCCATCCAGTTCAGCTGGTTGGCATGGATCTCGGCGATCTCGTTCTTCGTGCTTCCGGAGCTCACTGCGGTGATGGCAACCGGCGTCGAGAGCGCGCCCTCGGGAATCGTAACCGTTGCGGAAACGGTGAGAATCGCGGGATTCGTACTCGTAAGCGCCACACTGAGTCCGCCCGGAGGCGCCGGGTAAGAAATAGTGACCGATGCGGTGCCCGATTCTCCCTGACGGAGCGTCAGGGTATCGGGGCTGAAGGCAAAGACCGGCAGCTCGATCGGAACGGTTATCGTATTGGACGAGAGGAAGCCCCCGGGATTCGCCAGGTCGGGGTTCCTTACGAGCAGGTCCTTGCTCCCCGATAGCGGCTGTTTGGGGATGACCACGCTTAATTTTGACGATGAGATGAAGGTCGTCGCGAGGGCCGCGCCATCAAAGACCGCGACCGAGGCGGAGGTGAAGTTCGATCCCGAGACCTCCACGGTGACATCGGGCTGGCCCACGAGAATCCTTCCGGGTGTCAGGACCGTAATGCGGGGCACCGGCTGGATAACAGTTATGCCCGGCGAGAGCGATGCCGTGCCGGCTGCAACCAGCACTTCAAAACCGGCGCTTCCCATCGGGACTGCATTGCCCACCGTAATCTGAACAGGGATAGAGGTATCGGTTCCTCCGGCCTGGATGGCGGCAGTGACATGCGGATTCGAAAAGGCGACCCTTTCCGCCCCTGATAGCCGCGTTCCCGTAATGACAGCACTTGTTGTGCTGCCTTGCTCAAAATGCATCGGCGAGATGCCCGATACCGATGGTGAAACACCGACGGAGACCGTTCCCTCCAGGTAATAGGGAATACCCTTTAAGTCCCACGCGCCCGAGGTGATCATGTCGCCGGAGGCGACGCGAATGCCATCGGTACCGTTGCCTGCGGCACTGTTCCCCGTCCCATGAGGATACGAGGAGAGATCTATGGCCAGTGCAAATCCTGCGTTGTTCTCGAAAACGCAGTTATTGAATGTCGGCGATGAGGACTGCAGCGTCGTCGTGCTCCCATAGCGGATGTTCGTGTAATCGAGGATAGTGGCAGCATCAGCGGTGTGGTTAAGAAAAAGAATGCCGCCCCATCCGCCCGCGGCCGGACTGCCGCCCTCGACATCCTGCGAGGAGGTGAAGAGGACCGGGGAAGCGCTCGTGCCGAGCGTCCGCAGCGAGCCGAACTGGACAATGAGCCTGACACCGGGCTGGAATCGGACGATCGCGCCTGCCTGTACCGTGAGCGTTGCGCTGTTATCGACAACGATATCGGAGGTCACGAGATAAGGGCCCCCGGCCGCCGTCCACACCGTATCGGTATCGATAATCCCGCCGACCGGCGTTGCCGCATGAGCCGCGGCAAGCGTCCCGAGCAGCAGAACCTGCAGGAGCACAAGTATGATTCGTCTCACTATTTGCTCATGCGCTGCCACGCCGCAAATCCTCCGAATAGATAGCGAGCTACTTTAAATCCCGCGTTATGCATGATCTCCGCCTGTCTGCCTGCGATGCCATTGCCTCCGTCAAAGAAAACAATGAGTGAGTCCTTTGCCATCCCCTGCACCACCGAGCCGAGCCTTTCAGGAGAGACGTTCATCGCTCCGGGAATCGTTCCGGCAGCAAACAGCTCCCTGGTACGAAGGTCAATCAGCAGGGGAGCCGCACCCTCCCTCATAGCCTGGGCAAGCTCTACGGCCGATATCGAATGAACGAGTCGCGAGTCAACAACGCCCACCTGCATTACAAGGGGAAATCCAAGCACCTCCCAGCGTGACAGTCCCCCGTCGAGCAGATAGATCGATGGATACCCTGCATCGGAAAGCTTTTGTGCTGCATCCCTTGCCTCGAGCGATCCGATTCCGCTGTCGTAAAGCACAATTTTCTCATCACGCGGCAGCCCTTTTTTCGCGATCACGAAGGACGGTACGTTTATCGCTCCCGCAATATGTTTGACCGTAAAGAGCTGACGGGCCCGCACATCCACCAGAAGAAACGAGGTATTGGACTCCTGCCATGAACGCACATCTTCCGGTGGCAGCGTCTCGGCTGCGTAAACGGCTTCGAGCCCCGCAGTGCCCGTAACCGAAAGAAAGGTTACCAGTATACTGAAAATGAAGTACCCGACCTGTTTCATTCTATTTGTCTCCCTAAGGCACCCAATTCGTAATATCTTTGCTGCTATAAATGATGTAACCCTCTCCGGGCCGGATGACGAAATCCTCTCCTGACACTGCTCCGTCATGAACGCCGGTCGTAACGAACCTGCCGCTGAGATTATCGAACTTCGAAATGCTGTAGACGGCATCGAGACCGAGGGCTGCGATCATATCGGATGCCCTATACCCGTCGGCAACACAGGCAAAACCGGCAAGATTGAGTCCGCTTTTAAGGGAAAGCGGCGTGCAATCCGTAAGTTCACCGGCATCGATATCCGCAGAGGCATAAGCTTCGACATAGAGTGCCATGTTGTCTCCGAGTGTAAAGTTTACGCCCGTCGGCGCACCGGAAGCATCATATGCCGCCTTTCTCATCTCGCCCAGGTCGGCATCATACGCATAGACCGAATCAATGGCAGAGAGCGATTTCCACGCAGTGAGCAGTCCGAAGGCATTCCCGTACTGCTGCTTCATGTCCTTTGTGATTGCTACAACATTAAAGCCCCGTTCGATATGAGCGGCGAGAGGGAACGTGACCTCAGTAGCATATATCTGCCATACGCCGGAGCGGTTGTCCTGCCAGACCATGCGTTTGCCCGAAAGCCGCGGCTGCTCCTGGAGATGGGGATCAGCGGTCATCGGCATCGTCCGCTGCGACGCGAGATGCATCAGAGATAAATTGGGGTTGGAGAGTCCGGCGGCGTAATCGACATAGACACCGTAGCTGCCGCTTATGAAGGGCTGGGCCTCGTCGGAAGACGTATGAGTCAGGCCTATCTCTTTGCCGTTGGCGAAAGTATATGCGTAGAGGTCCCTGTTACCGTTCCGCTGGTCGACCCAGACTACGCGATCCCCGTTCAATGCAGGGTGTGTCTGATTCGCGATGTTATCGGTCACCCTGAACTCGGCAGCAATAGGCAGATCGTAGCCGTAGATTTCTCCGAGGCCGTGGCGGTAATCCTCCCACACCAGCCTGTCACCGGAAATCGACGGATTGATCTGATCTCTTGCAGCATCGGTGATCCTCGTGGTCAGCCCTGTCGTGATGTCATAAAGATAAATGTCCTGGTTGTCCTGGGGTCCGCTCTGGTAAGCAACTCTGTTGCCGTTGACGACGGGGTTGGTATCATTGTTCAGATTCGCCGCGATCACCGTCTCGCTTCCATTTACCAGATTGTAGAGCGCAATGTCCCAATTCCCCGCCGATCTGTCCTGCCAGACCACATAGTCGCCATCGGTAGAGGGCCGGACCTGATCGGCAAGCTTTCCCTGAGTGAGGTTCTGGACCGCCTGGCTGTCAAGGTCGTAAAGGAATATATCCCACTTGCCGTTGCGGTAATCCTGCCAGACCACCCGTGATCCTGATACGGCAGGATTGATCTGATCGGCGCCGCTTTGCGACAGCACTTCCGTGGCCAGGAACTCGTTCACCGTTACCGAAGTGAATGCGGAGGCCTTCGCTCCGAGCTTGTCGGCTGCGGTCAGCCTCACCGTGTAGACTCCGGCTGAAACAAGCAAGCCGTTGCTGTTCCTGCCGTCCCAGGTGATGGTGCTCTTTATACCGCTCGAGAGTGTGCCCGGGATAGTAGCGACAACGGGCAATGAGGCGAAAGTCGCATCATTCGTCGCTACACCGGCGGCGATTTCGCAGATGATGTCGATAGGAGTTATCGCGTCGGTTGCCAAAGCAGAGAGCGTGGTCGTTTTGGGTTTGCCGGAACTGGCTGGTGCGGCAGGGATGATCACCGCGGGCGCAGCGGTAAGCTGACCGATGGAGGGCGGCGCATCGTCGACAAACACATGCATTGTCCGCGGCGATTCCTGATTTCCCGATCGGTCAGCGCTATAGTATTCTATGGTATGGAGGCCGGGACGCTCCTCATCGCGGAAAATGAGACGTTTTAAATTGAAGGGAAGCGCAGGCTCATACGCACCACCGTCCAGCTTAAAGAGCATCGACAGCACTCCGCTGATATCATCTGTTGCGGTAAACAGGAAATTGGTCAGCGAGGTAATATAAACGGGATCCGAGCCGTAGCGCGGCTCCTCTACAATAAGGGCCGTAACCGGTGCCGTCGTATCAGCGGCAGGAGTCTCGTAGGTCAGCGCATAGCTTCCTGTGGTCTCGTAATCGATCACATTGACAAAGAAGATGGACTGTTCGGACTGTTTGCCGGTGGGCTTTTCCTCGCTGACCCAGAAGTTCCTGCTGCTGAGCTGTTTACCGTCCGAGCGCACGACGCTTACGAGAGGGATCCTCCCCTCGGCAGGATCGGCGATCTTCGTATAGACCCAGCCGCTTATCGGCGTCATGGTGAGCGCTACAGACGGGTCTCCGGGCTGAGGCAGGCCCGTAAGCGTCCCTCCAACCGCATTGACCGGCTGCTCGGCGCAGTCCGAGGTAAAGATCTTCGTCGGCATTCTGTCACCGGTCGGGTCGTCATAAGCCAGGTAATCGAGAATCGAGTCGCTGCCCGGGACGTCAACAAGCATTTCACGGGTCAGGAAATGCGTATTGACAGACTGAATAAGGGATGTCAGTGTGCCACCCAGGTCGCTCGCATGGGTAAAGCTCGCGGTAAAATCAACAAACTTGCCCGAGAGCGTCGTTATCATGTCCCACTTCCCCATAACGCAGGCGCCGGGCGGCATATTCCCGAGAGGGAGATTGAGCGTCGGAGCTACGGGCTGACCGTTGACCGAGCTGCCGAGGAGCCTGAAGTCGATGAGCAGTCCCTGTTTGTTCTCCACGATCTTCGGCTGCCCGGAGCTGATGCTCATCTTCGCGGCGACGCCGTAGCCGGCATTCTTTGTGCGCACGCCCAGAGCGAAAGGAATGGGAGCCTCAACCGTGCCCGTAAAGGGATCATCCGCCCAGACCTCCCGAGGCAGGAAGTAGTCGAGCAGAAGCTCGGGCTGGGGCTTCACCGTAATCGAATCGGGAAGCATCGAAATCTCCTGGGGATTGCCGTTAGCCATGAAATTGATCATGCCGCCCACGCGGTATATCTTGCCGAGCGGTGTTATCCCCCCTGCTCCCGGCGACGGAATCAGTATCCAATGAACCTCCGACGCGACTTGGGGAGCGATCCGCCCCGCCCCATCGACAGCGTTGATGTTGTGCATGCTCATTATTCTGACATAGAACATTGCGCTCGCATCGTTGCCGTTCTCATCGGTAATATCGAGGGTAACGCTCACATTCTCGAGCGGCTGATCGGGCAGGTTGTTCGTTATGATGAGCTTGGCGTCGAAGGCGATCCGCTCGAGCGCCAGTTCCTGCAGGATCTCGATCTTGACCCGCGCGCAGACAGGGCCCGCAGCTTCGGCGGCACGTGCCGCGAAGAGCACCGGAATCGACAACAGGAGCAGTGCTATGGATGTAATGGTCCTCATCCTCATCATCTGCACCCGCCTCCTACACTGAAGCCACCGCCGCCGGGTGATCCGTAGCCGCCCCAGCTACCCCCGCCGCCGCTGCCGCCGGAGGCGGAAGTGGACAAGGTCGGAAGGCTGGGCAGCAGTTTCTGCAGACAGAGCCCGCAGGAGAAGCCGTTCTTGAAGGCATCGAGCAGACTGGCGGCAGCCTTAAGCCCGGATATAGCAGCGCCTCCCACGACCTTTTCGGCGCAGCCGATCAGGGCATTCGCATCGCCGCCGAACGTCTTGGCACAATCACACACGGCATCGGCGACATCATTCCCGAAGAGTCCCGAACAGGTACATATATCTCTGGTCTTTAAGCATTTGCAGAGTGAGGCCGCTGTCGGATGCACCAGGCAATTGCACCAGTCGCACTCCGTATCGCAAAGCCCGAGGGGATCGTATCGGTCCTTAGGTTTGACCATCGTCGAGGCCGTTACACCGCTGCCGGTCCAGGTGCCGAAGAGGCAGTAGTAGCCGCCGCCCACATTTATCTGAACCGGTATGTCGCTGCACGGGTTGACCGGCTCGGGCGATTTGAAGGGATTCACGGTAATCCGGTACGGAATGACTACGGTCTCTCCCGCCCCGATTCTCGGCAGCTCGGTCACGAGCACCTCTACACTCAGTCCGGGTCCGAATGCCGGTGTAATCTTCACATCGTCAATGGCTACCAGGCCGTGGTTCTTCACAATGTACTCGCCGATATACGTAGAGCCGATCTCGAGCTCCAGACTCTGGTAAGCCGGCTCTATAGTCAGCACCGGCGCAGGCACCTGCGTTTCGAAGGTGGCCTCGAGCTTGATCTCATAGTTATCGGTAATCGTCATCGGGGTCACGCTCCACTCGTAGGTGACAAAGACGTTATTCATGAAGACATCGACCGGCGTCACGCCGTCGGGGAGAACCTCGAAAGTCCCCGTAACAACCTCATGGCCCGGCGCCGTAATCTTGTAATTGTAGAGCCCTATGGGGATGTTCGCAAACTCGATTTCACCATTCGTGTCGGTATGTCCCGTGAGGATGACGCCGCTCAGCACCTGGTGGCCGGTGATGATGCTTGCGCCCTTCACGAGCTCATTGAGCGCATCAACCGCCTTGAAGTGGACGCTTCCTCTCTCGGTTGCCGTCACCGTAGTAAAGATGTTCATGGTATAGGGCACATGGTTATCGCTCATAATGATGAGTTTATCCGAATGGGTCCCCTGGGCAACGGCATCGGCAGGTCTGAATATGACACTGATATCCGTGCTTTCGCCCTGGGCGAGCGAAGCGATCTCGGTCGCCGTCGCCATACCGATCCACGGCAGTGAAGGCGGTTGGATCCTTATGTTTTCCAGGGGAGCCAAGCCGACATTCCTCAGCTTGAACGTAACCACCTTGAGGTTGTTCCTGTTCACTCCCACTTCGAGGAAGTCGGGATCGGTGTCGATCGTCGGCAGCGCCGGCAGGAGCTCAATATTGAAGTTAAGAGTCCTCGTTATCCCCTCCGTCGTCGTCATGGTGACCGTTGCCGAGCTCGTGTCGGGAGCATCAAAGGCCGCTGTCATGGTTATGCGGAGCCCTGCGGACGATCCGCCCGCCAGCGCATCCAGCGAATCCTTATCCAGTGTTCCGGCAACTCCGGCCCCTCCCGCCACGCTTAACTGAACTGCTGTGAGGGCAGTCTCGCCGAGGTTCTTGAGTGAGACCGGCATCGTGAAGCTCGAATTCTTCGACATCCTCAGGTTGACAGTGCGCGGATCGAAGCTGGCGCCGTGAATGGTAAAGGTGCTCTGTACCGGTTTGTCATAAACGCTCGGATGGGTCGCCCAGGCCCGGTAGATGCCGGCCTCACCTGCAACGGGAGTAAAGGTAACACTGAACTTGCCGAAAAGGTCCGTGGTAGCTGACAGGTAGCGGTCGAACCCTTTGACCCCTATGCCTATCTTGACCGGCACATGAGCCGCCGGCGCACCGGTGAGCGTGTCGCGCGCCTCGCCGTTCAACACTACAGGCGTATCCTGATCATAGACTGAGTGTTCGGCGCTCACCGTGGCATAGTAAGAGGCATTGCTCACGGTAACCATGCTGTAACCGCTCAGCGCTTCACCGGTGACCTGTTCCGGCTTGTTGTAGTGATAGTATATCTTCGATACGAATGCCTCCAGGTACACCCTGTCGGGAATGTTCGAAGGAACAACGAACTCGACGGGTTTGCTCAGGAAGCTGCCGCCGGGCTGTATCTCGGCGAGCGAATAGCCGCTGTAGTTCAGGACTCCTATCCCATCGTGCTTAAGATTACCCTTGGCCAGAATATTTCCGTCACTATCCTTCAGAAGCACATAAACTTCGGGCGAAGGATTTCCTCCGAGCGCAGTCAGCACTTCGATCGGGACCGAGCCATGGTTGTAAATACTGAGCCGCACTTTGGCCATGCCGCCCTTGATGAGGGGATCGTTTACGACCTCAACTTTTCTTCCCGGATCGAAGGCGTTGAGATTGAAGCTCGCAACATACTTGACCGACGTGTTGGCCTGGCCCGGGAGAGCGGCTGAAATAGTGAGTATCCGGTAGTCCACAATGCCGGTGCCCACGGGAACTATTTTTTCCAGTGTCGTGGCGTCGCCTGAAGGCAGAGAGACGGTGCCGGCCTGAGTGAGTTCGGCAATGGTGCCGACATGGTCCCGGATCTCGAAGGTCAACGGACCGACTGTCGTTGCGGCGGCATGGCGGTTGCGGACCTCGGCCCTGATGCTCTCGATATAGTGCTTGCTCATCCTGACATCGCTACCGTACAGACGGCCATACCCGGTGAGCGCCACCTCGAGAGGAATGACGGTAGCCTGCAAAGGAGCGCTTTCATTGCCGGTCGTGTCAACCGTAGTTATCGCATAGAGGACCGGAGCGGTATTGCTGTAAAAATCATCCTTGAAGGTATGCGCTGCCAGGGGAGAGCCTGTCAGTCGCTGTCCGTTCTTGTAGACATGATAGCCGGCGACATCGCCCGAAGCCGGGCCCCCCCAGGTGAGCAAAGCCGGTCCCTGCTGGGTTGCGACAATGCTCAGATTCGACGGCGGCGGCGAGGCGACATCCATAGTGAACGCTACCGATGCTGTTTTCGTGCGGCCGGCCTTATCCCGTGCGGTAACGATGAGCGTATGGCTTCCGTCGCTGCCGATCACCGTTCCCGCCTGGTAAGGAGCGCCATCCAGAAGGACAGCTGTCGTCTCGAGGTTCTGATCGAAAACCGTAACGGCCGGGGTCACCGGCGCGGTATAATGTACGCCGCCGATCACGTTGGCGATATCAACCTGCGGATCCGTGAGGTCGATGGTAAACTGGATATTCCTTGTCGTCGTCCTCTGCGCCGTATCCTTCGCTTCGATATGAAGCAGATGCGCCCCTTCTCCTCCGATAGGTGCGCCGCTCGTATACGGCATGCCGTCCAGAGTAAGGGTGGTGCTTTCGAGGCTCGCATCAGAGATCGTCACCGTCGGAGTCACCGCACCGGATACAAACTGCCCATCGGCGACTCCCGCAACATTGATTACCGGTGGAGCGAGGTCATAGACGATCATGACCGTCCCCGAGGGCTGGCTCTCATTTCCGGAGCCGTCAAGTGCAGTCACTGCATAGTAGTAGTGGGCATCAGCAGGAGGTACATCGGAGGAACTCTGCTGGATAATCCCTTTCTTTACCGGGGTCATTCCCGCAACCGAAAGGACCGGCGAGGTTGAGCGATAGAGATTGTAGTTCAGCGCAGCCTCCCCTATCGGAGCATTCCATGTCGCTTGAACATTGCTGTCCACGAGAGAGAGCGCGAGGCCCGTCGGGGGTGTGGGAGCAGCGCGATCAGAGAGCGCGGTCACACTGCCGGAAAGCGCGCTCTCGTTTCCTGCCTGGTCAATGGCAGTAACGGCGTAACGGTAGCTGCCATCAGCAGCCGGCAAATCGAGATAGCTCTTCACACTGAGCGCACTTGCGACCGGGGCCGCCGGCAGCTGGAGTGGATCGGTGGAGGGCACACGGTAAACCCTGTATGAATGAGCATCCTGTCCCGCATCCCAGGCGAGGCTGATACGCCCTTCGGGTTTGGAGGCTGCTGCAAGGGCAGTCGGTGCAGTCGGCGGTGTTACATCGAGAGAGAGTGAGCCCCCCGAGACGACGTCTGAACCAATGTTGCCCAGATTATCCAGTGACTGGAGCACAAAGACCCCGTTTCCATCGCCCATCGCCTGCGTGATGTCGAGCGTGCCGCTCCACGAAGCACCGGAGCCTGAAAGGGTTACGGCAGCGAGTGATCCCGAAGGCCCCCTGAACTGAAGGACCGGCGTCTGGGCCGCAGCCTCGTTAAGCGTCAGGCCTACACTGACGGCCCCTGTTTTATAAATGCTCTGAGACGGGGTGACCTGTACGGAGCCCGAGGGTCCCCTCGTATCGATCATGATGCTCGATCCGGCGGTAATCTGCGTGCCTTTATTCCCCATTCCGTCCTTGGCCGAGAAACTGAGAACAGCAGTGCCATGGGGAGTCGCTGCACTCACGGCAAAGGAGCCGCTCCACTCTGTAGGCGATACCTGTGCCAGATCGATCGGCGTCGGCGTCAATCCGGCAGGGGCAAGACCGAGGTAAGGCGCGGTCGCCAAAGGCTCTGAGGTGATGAGCTGAACCCCGATTGTGCCCGGACCGACCGGTGAAGACGGAGTGAAGTGAACGGCAGCGGTCGGCGCCGTCCTGTCCGCCTGCTCACTCACTATGTTTGAGAGCGGACTCTCATTTCCCGCTCCATCGAGAGCGGTTATGCCGTAGAAGTACGTTCCATCGAGCGCGGGGGTATCGGTGATGGTCAGCGTTCCAAGGTTATTATAGGCAAGCGTCGCTTGTGCGGTCGAGCTGAACAACGTTGTTGAGCGATACACTCTATAAGCCGTAGGCACTTCGCCCGCTCCCGGCGCCCAGTCGACTTTGATCTTGCCTCCGGCCAATGCACCCGATCCGTATATCGTCGGCGCTGTCGGGGCTCCGGTATCGATCGTGAGGGCGACGGCCTGGCAGAGAGGACTGGTGCCGATGCTGTCAGAGGCGGTAGCGCTCAGATAATTCGTGCCCTCGGATACGGCGACATTGAAGAACTGGAAGAGCCCCATCTGGTTGGCGGTCACCTGCCCTGCAAAGATATTATTGATATAGAGCGATACCGTGGAGCCCGGTTCCGCGCTTCCCAGAATGTTCGTAGCCGTTGTATTGAGGACCGTGCCGTTGATCGGCGAGGTTATTGCCGGGGCCTGCGGCGGGGTCTTCGCAACGCTCACCGGCACCGCGACCTCGCTTATGTGATTGAGGGTATCGTAAGCACGGACCAGTATAGTATGGCCTCCATCGAGCACTGATGCGATATCCCAGGAACAGCTGAACGGAGTCGAGGCATCGCTGCAGAGCAATGTCCCGTCGACGTAGAACTCGACATTCCTGACTCCTGCCGGATCGGTGGCCGAAGCAGAGAGGGTGGCAGGCCTCCGAACGACGGCATTGTTAGCCGGATTTGTTACTGAAGCAACGGGACCGGCGGTATCCAGCCGGATCTGAGCGCTCAGGGGGGCGCTGGTATTACCGGTACTTGCGCGATACTGCACATAAAGCGTTTTCAAGGCATCGCCTGACGAAAGGGTGTACGGGAAGCTGGGCACAAGGGGCTGGAACACCGCCCCCGTGAACGATGAGTTTTCGCTCACCCTGAATTCCGTGCAGGTGAGGCAGCCGAGGTTCAGCGTCACCTCGGATGTCTTGGTCAGGCTTCCTTCGGCGATCGAGAATGACGATCCCAGAATCGGAATGGCCGCTGCCCACGAGGAATAGTTCACGCCGTCACTGACGGGATTGCCCAATCCGCCCGGGTTATAGAGGCCGGAGGGCCGGTCATCAGACGTATCCTGGGGGCCTGTTGGATGTCCCCACCAGTTGCCCGCCGCTGTAAGCGTCTGGCCGGGATCGAGATTAAGGACTGCAGTTATGTTGCCGCTCAGTATTGAATTAGTAATTGAGGGTTTCGAGCCGGTCTCGGTTACGATCCCCTGTGCGTTATCGGTAATCATTGAATCCTGGATAACGGGAGATGCTGCGTCGGTCAAACGGATGCCGGCGCCGCTGTTGTTCCGGACATCCACCTCCCTGATCTGGGGAGCATTATGCCGCACTTCGAGCCCGGCGCTGCCCTCCGCACCGCAATATTCGAGGAGCGTTCCCTTGAATTGGGTACCCGCCGCCGACCGCTCCACCTTGATGCCTTTCCAGTCTCCCGGTGCGGGAGCGGGTTTCTGCGAGGTCATCGCAGCCTTTCCCGCATTGAGTGTGTCGCGGACCACTATCTGGCTGCCGGCATTCCCCTTAACGGTGACGCCGTCGGCAATGGAGAGTGACGCAGCCCGCGCCGGTGCGGAAAGTCCTGTCACCTCCGGCGACAGCAGGAACAATATCTGCATCATCACCATCAGCCAGGCGATACCTTTCATGCGCGAGCCCCTCATCAACGACATCTCCTCATCTTTTCTCCGGAAAGACTTCAGCTTCTTTTTTCGTTCCTTGCGTTATCGTCTTCTTTTTAAAAACCATAAGCCGGACAGGCCTGCACCCACCATCAGCAGGGTCGAGGGTTCCGGAACGGGAGCGCCGGCGGGAGCGGTCACACCCGGGACAATCAAGGGCGCCTCCAGTCCCGTCGGTTCGGTAAATAATGCTTCAAAAAAGATATTCCCCACCCGGCTGTCAAATATAAATCTGAAGCCTCCCAGAGACGCTCCTGGCAGAATGTCACTGCCGGGGTCAAGTGAAAATATCTCACCGAAGCCTGCTCCGCCAAAACCGTCCCAGTCAGGCGCAAACGCTTCAATGCTCATCGTGACCGAGGAATCGACCAGGAAAAAGACGTCGTAAAGATTGTATCCGGGGTCGGACAGGTTAAATAGCGTATAGTCGTATTGCCACTGGCCTCCTCCAATATCCGTCTCCTGGTAGACGAGATCAGCCATCGGCAGAGCATAGACCGCACCGGACATGGCCAACCACCCCATAATGATCACTGTAATCAGGAACAATTTTGTCGTTAGTACCCTTCTCATACCATCTTCCTCCTTGTCCTTATTGCATCTGCAGCAGCAGGTCGCCGCCGCTCGCATTCCTGGCGCCTGCCGAATAGTATAATGTGCCATCCGGTTTCCGGATGGTAATGCCGAAGCTGTCAGGCGATCCGTCGGTCACGGTGGCCGTAAAGGTGTATCCCCCTGCTCCATTGACCGTACCGGTCCCGCTCATCGTCACCGTAGTGCCCGAAACGGAAACCGACGTCACCGCCGTGCTGACGAAATTCATCCTCGTCTTCGCGTAATAGTATTTCAACCACCCTGAAGCTCCTTCAGGTCCGCTCGCATCCATAGAGAACGTAGCACGGTAGGCAGCGGTCTCGGGGTAGTTATAGGCGCTCCCTGAAATTCTGTAGTTATCTACAAGACGGGTGAACTCAGCCTGTACGATCGTATCTTGATTCATGGGTACGCTACAGGTGTCCGTGCCGGAGCATCCTCCCCCTGACCAGCCGGAGAAGACCGAACCGGCAGCGGCGCTTGCGGAAAGCGTGACCGGACTGTCCGCTGCGTACGTCGCCGCACAATTCATCCCACAGTCGATCTTTCCATCCGAACTCGTCGCCGAGCCGCTGCCGGCGCCGCTCTTCTGCACCGTCAATGTATAGGACTGCATTTCATCTGCGCCCATATCAACAACAGCCGACAGCACACGCGCGTCGCCGTCGATATCGAGAGAGGGACGGGACGGGGCTGAATTGTCTCCGCTGTTCACACACGGGGAATTGCTCGAGAGATGATAGCCGTTTGCCGGATCGATAAAGAGCGGATCGGCATTGATATTGCTGCCTTCAGCGCTGAAAACCCCCGAGAGCTTGCCCGGATCGAAATCGTTATTATAGGCTGTAATACTGCCTCCCGCACTGTTTTCGAGGGACAGGTCTCCGCCGGCAGAGGCCGAGTTCCCCCACACAATACTATTGTAGACATCGGCGGACGCGGTCTCGCCGGCCAGAACAAGCGCGATCCCTCCGCCAAGAGCCGATGCAGTATTCCTGGTAATAGTGTTGTTTACCACTGTGATCGAACCTTGAGTCGAGCTGAGGGTAGCCCCGCCGCCGCTCTGGAATGCCCTGTTTCCTGAAATGACGGAGTTGGTCAGTCTAATGCCGCCTCTCGTAGAGGCGAAGAGCCCGCCGTGATTCTGTGCGGTATTGTTTCTGATGATCGTACTCTTGATGCGCAGAATCCCGCTGCCCGACACAATCTGGAGGCCGCCCGCGCTGGAGGAGTTTCCGTTCTGGAGGGTAACTCCCTCTACCGCTATATCGACCAGCGGAGAGGTTCCGTTATCCACGAGCGAGAGGACGCCGCCTGCGCTGCTCTGGCTTAACCCTGCTCCGTCCAAAACAGTGGTGACGGGATTGACCATCCTCGACATGCACGCGCTCTCATAGCCGCCGATAACCACCAGGCTGTAAGGTTCATCGGCCCCATAGGAGAACCGGCTGTTGAGGTTGCCGCTGACCGAGTAGGTTGCCCTGGCAAGCTTAACGATGTCGTTGCTTGCATTCGACTGCGCCACGGTCAGGGCATCCTGGAGCTGCTGCGCTGTAGAGACACAATGAATGGCGGTGCAGGCATCGCCGTAACCGAACCCATTGGTGCTCGCCTGGTCAGCATTGGCGACAAGCGGGCAGTTGTCGCTCTCGTTCAGCACGCTGTCGCCATCGATATCGGGATCACAGGCGTCACCGGCGCCGTCGCTGTCCATATCTTCCTGTCCTGCATTCGGATCATTGGGACAGTTGTCTGACCGGTCGGGAAGACCGTCTCCATCGATGTCGGAGAGAAAGTTGGCAGCCACGGATTTGGGCATATCCATAAGAACCGTGCAGGTGCCGGTTAGTCCTGTGCAGGCCCCGGACCACCCTCCGAAGAGATGATGGGCGCCGGGAGTTGCCTCCAGCACGATAGTCGAACCGTACTCATAGGAAAAGTCCTTAACGGGGAGCGTTCCGTCATTTACGAGAATGAGACCGTCGGTACTCTGTATTACACCGGAGCCGACTCTGGTAACAGTAAATGTATAGATATCTTTTTCAAAGAGTGCGGCTGCCGACTTATGCGCGTCCATGAGAATCGTAACAGGATTCACCGTGCCGGTGAGATCTCCCGACCACCCTGCGAAGTGGTACCCGGTTGCCGCCTTTGCCTCGACCTGCACCTCCGTACCGGCTTCATACAGCTCTGTGCAGTCGCCGGGGCAGCTGATGTTAGGACCGATGACCGTTCCCCCCGCAGGATTGGTGACCGCAATGGTAAGCCGCGGGGGCGGCTGTTTGGTGATCACCTGAGCCGCGGTTGAAGTCGAGGATATCTCGACCCCGCCGACTTTGCCCAGTATTACTTTCTGAAGGGATAGTGCCGACTCGCCGGCAGCCTTTACGCGGAAACGAAGTGTAGCCAAGGTAAGGGGGGTTCCGGCAGCAGCCGTGTTGTTCAGTGCAAACGAGGCGATCAGTCCGGTTCCGGCTGTGTTGTCGAAGTCTTTCTTGAACTGCTGATCGAAGGCCGGATTGACTTCAGGCGGAGCGGCGACCTCAAGAATCGCGGGATCATAGGTGAATCCGAACTGAAATCCTCCAAGGCCGGAAACTGTATCGACCTGCACCGCAATGAGGAGCTCATCGCCAACGTAGGCAGTAGAAGCTGAAGGAGTTACGCTGACCTCCACCGCTTCGGCCAATGGCGTGCCGACGAGAGCCACAAGGCAGAACACAACGGCAGTTATTGCATTCACCCTAACGTGCCGCATTGAAACTCCCTACCACGTTCAAGATGTCCAGAATATCGACCGTGCCGTCATTGATGAGGTCGGCATCGGCATTGAAGCATGCAGCGCCGCGGGAGGAGCCGAACCACTGTACTGCCCGGAGAATATCGAGGATATTCACGCTATCGTTACAGTCAAGGTCCTGTGGAACAAACCCTCCCTGAATATCCCTTGCCCGCGTCATGCCGTTATCCGCAGGCACTTTTCGATACCGCTCGATCGTGCACCCTGACGCGCCGTGGAGCTCGGTGATTAGCATGCGCTCCCCGCCAACGAGATCAAGGCTCTCTCCCGTCGAACTATCGAAAAGGTTGTTGAGATTGGCATAGTGGTCTGATGGACCGGCAAAAAAGACCGAAAGCGGACGCGCAGACCTGCTGCCGAGAATGCTGAGCATCGCGATGATTCCTTCAGGGGAATCGGCGGGCGCGGGAAGATAGACAGGGGGAATTCTCAGGAGATCGTTGGCGAAGGGGACGAGCTTTGTCTCCTGCTGGACAAAGCGGGCTACCGTTCTTTCTGTCTTAACGACTACCGGACTGGGCGGAAAGACCGCAGTGTCACCCGTGCTTCTCAAAGTGGTTGCCGTCTGGAAGCAGTAGTTTGTATCGGGTAAGAGCCCTGCAGCGGTCGCCTTCTGTATGCCCGTGGCATCGCTGGAAGCGACGCTTATCTGGACCTCGGAAGCAGGGGTGGCGCAGTCACTCTGGTAGACGAGGAGAGAGGGTATTGAAGGTTCGCTGGTTATCCAGAATACGGAGAAAGAGCGGGTGGTGACATCGGTAACTTCCAGGCGGGAGATGACGGGAACACCTGCTTCACCCTCGCTGCCGAGAGAGAGGAGCAGATACATAACTAATACGGTAAGAAATCGCAACGGCATCGTCAGCATGCATTCCTTTCCAACATAGCCGGCTTTCCTCACCTCTGCCCGCTACCCCCTTACACCGCCCCGCCAGACTTTGCTGATCTTAACGCAACACGACCAAAGCAATTACGTTATATGATTATTTTTATAGATGCGAACGCAAAATATATGCCAAGTCTTCCGATACTGAATTCAAAGGAAAGTGTAAGGACTTCCTGCGCGGGAGGAGAGGAGAGTGTTAAGTTTTTCGACAAATTGTCGAAAAACTTAACAGTTTTGAACACATAAAAAAGGGCGCCGCTCGATGGACGGCGCCCTTTTCTACTTCACTGCCCGCTGCATGCCTTCTCGGCAGCAGGCAAAGGCAAAGGAGCTTGCGTTATGTTATCCCGTGCTTCTTCCTTCGTCCACTGCAGCTCACGGATAATCGATTGAGTAATGCTCTCCGACTGCAGCTCCGGCGGCAATACTCGGACACTGGCTGAGAAAGGACTTTCCGCCTGCCAGATGACTAAAAGAAAAAGGCCCCTTTTCAGAGGCCCTTTCTGTTCATAATATGCTCTCAAGTAAAGCTGAAGCGCTAATTCACCGTTGCCGTACGTGTCTGCGCCAGGTTGCTCGGCGTGGCATACCCCGCCGGTGCTGTGAGTGAGATCGTTGCCGTGCCCCCGCCCATCGGGTCGAACTCGAAGTTGGGGGTGAGACTGCTCGTGCATGCCTGTCCCGGCCCCAGGGTGCGCGGACTGTTCAGGATGGTCCCCACGTTCGTGTCGCTGGAGGAAAGCTCAAGGCTCACCGGCGTCACCCCCGGCCGCAGACTTCTGTTGTTGCGGTAGCTCGTGAGCGTCCCCGGGGTGAGGGCCGCCGTGCAGACCGTCACTGCCGTGTTCGCCGACAGGGTCGTCGTCGAGATGTCCCCTGTGGAGATGTAGAACCCCAGCGGCGTCAGCGGGTGTGAGCCGTTCGTCCCCGTGTAGCCCGGTGCGCTTACCTCAACCGTCACCGTGCCGTTGTCGGCCAGGGCCTGGATCGAATAGTGCGCGTAGTACTGTCCGGCAGGAATATTGACCGTGATCGAGGCGCTCCCCACGCTGGTAGAGTTATTCTGCGCAAGCAGGAGTCTGGTCGGATCACTCGATGTGAGGGTTACCGTCACCCCGCCGGCCGGAGCAGGAGCTCCCAGTTGCACGTAGAAACCGTCGTCCTGCGTGTCCTTCGCCATCTGATAGTTCGGATAGACATAGGTGATGCCCGCAGCAGTCACCGTTGCCGTACGTGTCTGGGCCAGGCTGCTCGGTGTTGCATACCCCGCCGGTGTCGTGAGCGAGATCGTGGCCGTGCCCCCGCCTATCGGGTCGAATTGGAAGTTGGGGGTGAGACTGCTGGTGCATGCCTGTCCCGGCCCCAGGGCGCGCGGAGTGTTCAGGATGGTCCCCACGTTCGTGTCGCTGGAGGAAAGCTCAAGGCTCACCGGCGTCACCCCCGGCCGCAGACTTCTGTTGTTGCGGTAGCTCGTGAGCGTCCCCGGGGTGAGGGCCGCCGTGCA
>JBFMHE010000001.1:416149-460630 GCA_040752355.1 Nitrospirota bacterium
GGATCACTCGATGTGAGGGTTACCGTCACCCCGCCGGCCGGAGCAGGAGCTCCCAGTTGCACGTAGAAACCGTCGTCCTGCGTGTCCTTCGCCATCTGATAGTTCGGATAGACATAGGTGATGCCCGGCGCTGGCGCGACGTTCACCGTCGCCGTGGTAGTGCTGGTCAGCGCGCCGCTGGCGGTGACGATGATGCCATTGCCCGCTGCCAGGCCGCTAACCGAGAACTGGATCGATGTGTTCCCTTGGGGGATCGTCACCTGGGCCGGAACCGAAACTTTGGTCGGGTCGCTGGCAGCCAGATTGATCGTCACCCCCCCTGCCAGCGCCGGCTGGCTGATGCTGACTGTCATCAGCTCCGACCGCCCGGTCACCAGGTTCAGCGTAGCCGGCGTGAGCGTTGCCGTGAGCGAAACCTTGCCGGTGCCAGCGCCGGTCACATAACCGGGACCACTGGCAGTGAGCGCCACCGTGCCCAGCGTCGTCCCCGCATTCACCACGGGATTGGGGGAGGCGACGAGGGCGCCCGCCGGTATCGTGACGGTCGGCGAGGCGAAGGAGAGGATGGACGGGTTGCTGCTCGTGAGCGTGACTACGAGGCCGCCGGGAGGCGCGGCCTGGGAGAGGGTCACGGGCACGCTCCCCGCAGCGCCCGGCCCGATCTCGACGTTGCCGATGGATATGACGTTGTTGGAGACCGTGACGCTGAGCGTCGCCTCGCTAAACCCGGTGGCGTTGCCCCGGACTGTGACGGTGCCCAGAGCTGCGCCGTTCACCGTCAGATTTCCTGTGGTACTGCCTTCAGCGATTGTTACCATGCCTGGTGGTGTTACGGTCAGCAGACCCGTATTATCGCTGGTAACGGTCACCGTCACCCCGCCTGCGGGTGCAGGTTGTGCAAGCGTTACCCGCAGCGTCGCCGATTGGTTCAGGCCGACAAGCGGCGTACCGACCAGCGATAAGGTCATGGTTGATAGGACGTCGTTGTCCGCTATGGTTACGGTGGCGGAAGACAGCGCGCCGATGACATATGCCGCATCGGCGGCGAGCGTGAGAATGACCGTCTCGGCACCCTCGATCTGCGTATCGTCAACAGGAGCGATCGTGATCGCCGCCGAGCTCTGCCCCGCCGGTATCGTTATGCTCCCGGAGAGCGCAGCGTAGTCGTCGGTGTTCGTTGCGGTCCCGGAGACCGTGTAGCTGACCGTGAGCGGATTCGTCGTCGCGCCGGTCCTGGTCACGGTGAAGGTCCCGGGGTCGGAAGAGGCTTCGGCAGCATTCTGGTCAGAGGCGGTGATCGCCACCGTGGGAATCGCCGGCGGATTGACCGTCACCGTAAAGGTGCGTATGAAGGTATCGACACCGCCGTTCAGCGTGCCGCCGTTGTCCTGAACCGTCACCGTGACCGTTGCCGTGCCCGACTGGCCCGAGGCCGGCGTAAAGCCGAGGCTGCCGGTGGTATTCGGGCTGGTGTAGGTGATCGTGGGGTTCGGGATCAGCGCCGTATTGTTCGACGTTGCCGTAATAGTAAGTGTCTGCAGCTCGTTTGCCGCGCCCGTCCCGATGCCGGTGAGATTGACCGTCTGGAGCCCTGCGTTCTGATTGATTGTCAGATCGGAGATCGGGTCGAGGGTCGGCGCATCGTTCACCGGCTGGACAGTGATCGCAACCGTCGCGGTGTTGCTGTCCGTTGTCCCGTCGTTGTTTTTGTAAATGAAGCTGTCGCTGCCGTTGAAGTTGGCAGGAGGCGTATAGGAGAATGAGCCGTTGGCATTCAGAGCGAGCGGCCCCGAGGAAGCGCTCACCAGCGATGCCGTCAAGGTGTTGCCGTCAGCGTCCGTGTCGTTGCCGAGAACGCCGGGCGAACCGATATTCAGCGTCGAATCTTCCAGCACATCGTACGAGTCATTGACAGCGACCGGCGCGGAGTTCTGGGTGCTTATGGTTACCGTATCGGGCGCGCTATTGACCGTGCCGTCGTTCACGATGAGCTGGACTATATAGACGCCGGACCTGTCGACGGTGAGGGTCGGGCTCACAGCGGTCGTATCGGAGAGCGTCGCCGTGCTCCCTGCTGGCAGCGAAAGGAATGACCAGAAGAACGCCAGCGGGTCGCTGTCCGCGTCAGTAGAGCCGCCGCCGTTCAGGGTGACGGTATCTCCTACGAGCACTGTCGTCTGGTCAGGGCCCGCATTCGCTACCGGCGCAGAGTTCTGAGTATCTATGGTCACGGTATCGGCTGCGCTGTCAACCATGCCGTCGTTCACGATGAGCTGCGCCACGTAGGTGCCTACTTTGTCAGCAATAAACGTGGGGCTCACTGTGGTCGGATTGGCGAGCGCGGCCGCGCTGCCTGCCGGCTTTGTCGTGAGCGACCAGTTATACATGAGCGGATCGCCGTCTGCGTCCGCAGAGCCGCTGCCGTCCAACGTGACCATCCCCGCAAATACGGTCTGATCAGGGCCTGCGTTTGCCACCGGCGCGGAGTTCTGGGTGCTAATGGTCACGGTATCGGCTGCGCTATTGACCGTGCCGTCGTTCACGATGAGCTGAATTGTGTAGGAGCCGGACCTGTCGACGGTGAAGGTCGGGCTCACAGCGGTCGTATCGGAGAGCGTCGCCGTGCTCCCTGCTGGATGCGACGTAAGAGACCAGCTATAGGTGAGCAGGTCGCCGTCGACATCTGTAGAGCCGCCGCCGTTCAGGGTGACGGTATCTCCTGCAAACGCCGTCTGATCAGGGCCCGCGTTTGCCACCGGCGCGGAGTTCAGGGTGCTTACTGTTACCGTATCGGACGCGCTATTGACCGTGCCGTCGTTCACGATGAGCTGGACTATATAGTCACCGAACTTGTCTGCGACAAAGGTCGGATTTACGGCAGCCGGGTCGGAAAGAGCGGCGGCGCTTCCCGTCGGCGCCGAGAGTATGAGCCAGCTGTAGGTCAGAGGATTGCCGTCGGCATCACTGGATCCGCTTCCATTCAAGGTGATCGTACTGCCCACAAAAACGGTCTGATCAGGACCTGCATTCGCTACCGGCGCAGAGTTCGCCACCACCCGTAAAACGGTTACGGGAGAAAGCACCCTCTTGAGTATCTTGGTGAAGGGAGCGCTCACCCGCAATAGCATGTCCACGGGTGCAGACTCATTGATACTGAGCTGCCGGGTGAAGATGCCGTCACCCGCAGTGGCATCGCCTCCCAGCCCGTCGTCCCTCATGGTCATGCTCCAGAGGATTCTCCCTGTTGCATCAACGCGCTGGAGATAGACGCCGGTAGCGATGACCGGGTAGCCCGGGTCGCTCGTAATAGCGCTGGTGACCGTAACAGTCGTTTCCTGGCCGGCGATAACGGTAGACGGTGAAGCGGCGGGAGCGGCCGCCGAAGGCGCTGCCCCGGCATGCAGGGGGGCTAGTGCGAAAAATATGCAGAACAGCAGCAGAAAAGCCGTCTTGGTAAAACGCATGGTATTCCCTCCCTTCATGGTTGCAGTCCTAACAGCGCCGCCTGATTCCGTAGGCCGCTATCCCTGCCACGCCCGCTGCTACGAGAAGCAGGGTGCCCGGCTCGGGCACTGCCGTCACCGGGGTAGTAGCCGTCAGGTCATCCAGGGTGAAGGACGTTCCTGAAGGATCTCCGGCGATCACCAGCCGGGAGATACCCCCTGCAAAGGAAACGGTGAGCAGCTCGTTGGGAAAACTGCCGGTTTCTCCTGACTGGGCCATATTGCTGGAAAAGAGTGACAAGACAGTGGTTATGTCGTTGTTCATACTGTCATAGGCCGTCAGGGTCAGGGGCACAAGATAGGTGAAGTACCCGCTGACGCTCAATACCGGTGCGCTGAAAAGAAGGGTCATAGAACCGCCCTCATCAACGACGACATTGTCCCCTGAATGGGGGGGGAACTCTAATTCATTCAGTAAGCTGCCGGCGGTAAGTACCGAGGCATTGGAAAAGGTGACGCCCAGACCGCTGTACTGGGTGGTGACGAAATCCCCCTCGGTCAGGGTTTCAAAGGTAATGGTGTAGGCCCCGGAAGGAAGGGGAAAGGCAAAGCAAACAGCAAGAAATAAAATGAGGAATGTGGTTATGCGTGCCATGTGAGCGCACCTCCTTATATTTCAGAACATTACGGTTGTAGCATTTCCGACACAATGCTAACGCTTAATGGTTTGCAAATCCTGTACCGTAAGATTTTCGATACTGAATTCAAAGGAAAGTGTAAAGATTTCCTGCCGGGAGGAGAGGAGAGTGTTAAGTTTTTCGACAATTTGTCGAAAAACTTAACAGTTTTGAACACATAAAAAAGGGCGCCGCTCGATGGACGGCGCCCTTTTCCACTTCACTGCCCGCTGCATGCCTTCTCGGCAGCAGGCAAAGGCAAAGGAGCTTGCGTTATGTTATCCCGTGCTTCTTCATTATGTCGTACAGCGTCGTCCTGCTCACTCCCAGCTCATCCGATATCTTGGTGACATTGCCGTTATGCTTTTCGATAGCGGACACGGTCATGTCCCTTTCCACCTTGTCCTTGGCCTCTTTCAGCGTCATCCGCTCCTTTGTCTGGATTTGCGGAAGGTCGCTGAACCCGAAATCGTATAGCTCGATCTTCGAAGATTCCGCGAAGAGCACGGCGCGCTGCACTCTGTTCTCGAGCTCTCTCACATTCCCGGGCCAGGTGTACGATTTCAGGAGCTCCAGTGAAGCGGCGCTGAAGCCGGTGATCTTCTTATGCGCGGCCTCGCTGAACTTGTTCAGGAACATGGTGGCCAGGGCGACCACATCATCTCCCCTCTCCCGCAGAGGCGGGAGATTGAGCATCACCACGCCGAGACGGTAGTAGAGGTCCTCCCTGAACTTTTCCTCTCTGATTGCCCTGGCGATATCGATATTGGTCGCCGCCACGATCCTCGCGTTAACCGGGATATCCTCTCTTCCGCCGACCCTCTGGATGGTCTTGTCCTGCAGGAACCGCAGCAGCTTCACCTGGAGATTGAGCGGCATCTCGCCGACCTCGTCGAGGAAGAGCGTGCCGTCGTGGGCGTACTCCACTTTCCCGCTCGTCCTCGCGTGGGCGCCGGTGAACGCGCCCTTCTCGAAGCCGAAGAGCTCCGATTCGAGGAGGTTCTCCGGGATGGCGCCGCAATTGATCGCTACGAATTTCCCTTCTTTCCTGGCGCCGAGCGAGTGTATCGCCCGTGCAACCAGCTCTTTCCCCGTGCCGCTTTCGCCGATGATCAGGACCGGGACGTCGGATGAGGCGATCTTCCTGATCGTTGCGAAGATCTTCTCCATGGCAGGGCAGAGCCCTATCATGCCGCTGAAGCCGCTGGCGCCCTGGCCGGATGATCGCTGCAGCTCTTTCACTTCCCGTTCGAGGTTGCGCAGATACATGGCCCTCGAGACGATAATCTTCAGCTCCTTGAGATCGATAGGCTTCTGGTAGAAATCATACGCGCCGAGCTGAATGGCGCGGAGCGCGTGTTCACGCTCGTTTCGCCCCGTAACCACGATAACCTTTGTGGCAGGTTCGTGCCGGAGTATGCCTTCGAGGCAGGCGAACCCCTCTTCGGCCCCCTCCTCGTGCGGAGGCAGGCCGAGGTCGAGCAGGACCACCTGCGTCCTCAGCTTTTCGAAGAGGCTGAGCGCTTCCTGCCGGTCCTGGGCGAGATGGATCGTGTATTCCTTCTCGAGCCCCCACCGGAGCTGCTTGCGGACATCTTCGTTGTCATCGATGATCAGAAGGTCTTCCATGATTCACTCTCATGCAATGCTGCGTTCGGCGGCCACCCCGGCCGAGCCCCTGGCGAGCGGCAGATAGACGGTAAAGACCGACCCCGCCTCCACCCTGCTCTGCACCTCCATACGGCCCTCATGGGCCTCGATGATCTTCCTGCACTGGTACAGCCCTATGCCGAGGCCCTTCGCCTTGGTGCTTCTGAACGGCTTGAACAGGCTGGTGCTGATAAACTCTTCGGTCATGCCGCATCCGGTGTCGGCAACCCTGATATACGTCATCCCGTCGAGACAGCCGGTCTCGACCCGGATCTCCTCATCGGCAGCGATCGCGTCGGCTGCATTGAGCAGAAGATTCAGCGCCACCTTCCTGATCTCCTCCCGGTCGACCACCGTGAGCGCCGCGGCACCATGGTAGCTTATTTTCATGCCTCTTTTCAATCTCCTCACCTCTTCGACCGTCTCGGCCACGAGGGAGGCGAGATCGACCATCTCGCTGTTGAGCATCTGCTTTTCGGGCACTCCTTTGAGCTTCTGCATCAGGTTCTTCACCCGGTTGACCGTATTGCCGACCGCTCCCAGCATATCTTTCTGGAACTCGGGATTGTCCATGTGCTCCGCAGCGTTCTCGAGCAGCAGCGAGAGGCTGTAGGAGAGGTTCTTGAGATCGTGCACGATGAAGGACGAGATCCTCGCCACCGCAGCCATCTCCCGCGTCTCGACCAGCTCCTCCGAGAGCTGGAAGTTGGCGAGGGAGAGCGCCGCCTGGCGCGCGATGGTCTTCATAAGATCGTAGTCCTCGAAGATGAGCTCCTCGGGAGAGAGCTGGCCGCCCAGGAGGACCACGCCGACGATATGGTCGGTGGCTATGAGCGGGACGACGAATATCGCATGCACTGCTTCGAGGGGGACACGGTCATGACCGGTCAATGCATACTCTGCGCCCTTCAGATCGAGCACCCGGTGGCGCTCGAGAAAGTAGGATTCGAGCCCCGGTGAAAAGCGGAGCTCTTTCTCGCCGTCTCTCATCTCCTGGTTTGCGGCAAGGCGGTAGCAGTTCTTTTCCCGTTCAAAAAGATAGAGTGACGCCCCTTTCAGGCCGAAGGTCTCGCGGTACATCGTCAGCGTCATCTGCCCCACATCGGCGAGCGACCGGCACGAGGCGAGCCTGCCCGTGAACCTGAGCCACACCTCCCGGTAGTCATGCTTCTGCGCATAGAAGTTCTTGTTGACGAAGACCTTGACCCTCCTCCGGAACTGCTCGGAGACCAGAAGCGTCACTATGAACATTCCCGCTATGAAGGCTATGAAGAGGAGCGCATTCTTCTCGAAGGAGTCGCCGAAATATTTCATTCCCTCGCCGATCAACCCGAGAGAAAGGAGATAGACTCCCACGAATACGAGCACGAGAGAGCGATAAAGGATATAGCGCGATACGACCACCTGGGAGTCGCCCGAGCTCCGCACCTTCGAATAGCCGATAAGTACCGCCGCGACAATGAAAATGCCCGATCGTACGGGAACCAGGTTCATGTTGACCGTCCGGTAGAGCAGGCCCTGGCTGAAGTAGAAGATGAGCACCGCCATGATGCCCGCCAGCCCGATGAACTCGAACTTCATGCGCCACCGGGCAGCGCCGCGGGTAGCGGAGAAGATGCTCTCGAGCCGCACCAGGGCTGCAATACAGCAGACCATGAGGCCGAGGTAAAACCAGTAACCGACCGGACCGAGAAAGAGCATCCGCTCCGTGGCGAAATCAGGGGCATAGAAGAAGTCGGCCGCCGGGAAAAGGGCAACGGTTGCGGGAAACAGGAAGGCACTGGAAAAAAGGACCGGCTGCCAGATGCGTCTCGTCGGGGCGTATCCATCAAGGACGTAGCCGCGCGTGAGGAGCAGAAAGGCGAGAGGCAGCAGTGATTCCAGGAAGAGGCCGGCGCCCCTGCCGCTGAGGGGGTCGATCACGTGCTCCAGGGAAAGGCGGTCTACCGCCTCTACTGCTCCCAGGAGAAGGAGTGCTATGGGCAGGGAAACACCTGCCGGAGCTCGCCGTCTCGCCAGGATCAGCACGGCTGCAGCGATAAGCAGCAGCGAGGCCGCGATGGATATGATCATTCCTGCCATAATAACGCTACTCTGCGCACCCGTTCGACCGGGACCTCACCGCACGCTGCCATCAGTGAGGCAGGTACTCGGTGATGACCGGATAGAAATCCTTGATGAACTTGACGCCGGCCTCGAACGACCGCTGCTCATCACCCGTGATCGGCACCGATATCCTGATGAACGCAGAGTCCCGCCGCCGGTAGAGCATCGAGTTAATGATTTCGTACGCTTTCAAGGAATACTCATCCGAAAGCGCCCTGCCCTTCACCTGGTACCAGTAAAGGAAGAGCTCCTTCTCATCCCCTTTCTGGTAGACCGTCTTGACCAGCTGCATCCGTCTCCCACCGACATCCACGGAAATCTTTTCTTCGAGGGCCTCGTACCATCCGGCGCCGGGCATGCAGTGCTTCGGCGAATGGATCCCGCCGCTGTTCTTGCCCCCGCCGTGATAACCGATATAGAGATACACGGGCGTATCGCTGCCGTCGGCATATCTCCGGAACAGGTAGTCGGTCGGCTTGAGCACTCTCAGGACAGCCTCGCTGAACGATGTCTGCGAGAGCATACGCCACTCCCGGTGGCTGACGGGGAACTCGCCGAAGGATTTATTCATCGGGACCGAAATGTCCGCGTGAAGGTTGACAAACAGCACCGTGAGGATCAGCAGTGCGAAAACCGCCATGAATCGTGTCTTCTTGATCATTTCGTCCGCCTCCCGAGCAGTGCACTGAGCCCGATGAGCATGGCCATGGCGAGCCCGAATACCGCCAGGCCTGCAAACTCATGGAAGAAGCCCTCGGCTGCCTGCGCCCCCCAGTACTGGGCGAGAAACCCGGTTACGATCACCCTGAGGGCATTGGTTACGATGGCGATCGGTATCGCCGAAAGCACGATCACCCAGCGCTTCCAGGCAGCGTACCGGGTAAAAAAGGCGAGAGCGACGCTCAGCGCCAGAAGGGACATGATGGACCTGATGCCGCTGCAGGCATCCGCGACCTCGAGCACGGTCTGGGGGAACATGATCACATTGCCCTCCCGCCAGACAATGACCCCCGAGACCTTCAGGAAGAGCACCGAATATTTCGCCACAAAAAGCTTGAGCGGGAAGGCGACAGCGTCGTAGATGATATAGGGCAGCGGCACCATGAAGAAGAGATACCCGAGCGGCAGCGCCGTTATCTTCAGGACGTCTTTTCCGAAAAGATAGAGCACCAGCCCGATGAGCATCACCACCAGCGACGCCCTCATCGTGAAGTATTCCGTACCCACAAACCCCAGCACCACCATGAGCAGGCCGAAGAGAATGATCAGCAGGCCGCCGTTATGCGGCCTCACCGGGGCGTTCTTCAGCTCGTCGAGCCGCTGATAGAGGAAATAGCCCGCGATCAGCGGGACCAGGAACCCGTGGGAATAGTTGGGATCATTGTACCACTGCTTTACCATCAAGGGTACAATCGAGTAATAGATGCCGATCATCAGCAGGAGGGTAACGGCAAGCTCCAGCCGATGAGCCTTGAGTGATTCGGGAAAGGTCTTCGTATCCGCGTGTTCCATCGTCACCTCGAAAAGTAAGTTGTCAGCAAACAGTACTCAGTTATCAGCCATCAGCATTCAGAGCCTTCAACAAAATGAAACAACTCGAAGCCGGGGGGGATGGTATGAGAAGGGTTGGTCTCTCGACAGTCGATCAGGAATCCGGCAGACCTGCCTTAAACGCCTCGATATCCGCAACAAAGGCATCGCATACCACCGGTCCTTTTCCGGCAAGCTCCTTCAACCGCTGCGGCAAAAGATTGTAGTGATAGATATGAGTATACAAATGACTGAATCCCTTCATCTCCTGCAGCAGCTCATAGGTCTGCTCGCTTATTATAGGCGGCCGTCTGCCGGGTATTGAGGTTGCAGCACGGTCAAGCAAGGCCTGATGGTACTGTTTGGATTCAGGCATGAAGCCGTCTATGGTTTTCACAATCAGCTCGAGAACCTTTTCGATCGCCTTTCTTTCAGTGCCGTTCTTACCAGAATTTCCACTGCCCGCTCTGCAGGACATATATCCCGAGGGCCAGGTTCGTCACCGCATGAGCAATAATACACTGTGCGATACTCTTTGTATAGTACAGCAGAATATTGTAAGCAGCTCCTGCCATCATGCCCGCGAGCCAGAGATTGTGTTCAAGGCCGAAGAGGACGGTGATGACGAGAAACGATAGCCAGGTGAACCGGCCTATGGGCACCTCCGAAAACTCCGGCCTTATAACGTAGCGGATCAGGAAGGACCTCCAGAAAAGCTCCTCCATTATGGGGACCACAATAACCGCGCCAAGCAGACGAGAACCGATCAACACATTCCTGAGCGTATCATCTCCTATGGTCAGCGGATTATATCCCTGCAGCGTACCGAACGTGGCAAAGGCCCAGTCCATGTTGATCCAGAGGACGAAGACGACGATCCCAATGAGTACGCTGGCAGCTGTGTGTGGAATCCTTGAGAGGTCGAGCGCCTTGAGCTCATCGTAGCGCGGCCACAGGACGATCAGCGAGAGTCCGACAACAGCGATTTTGATCGGGTAAAGATACAGGAGGTCATCGGTGGAGACGTTTACCATGCCTTTCGAGGTCAAATACCGCAGCAGCTCCTCGATGCCGATGAAGGCCATGTAGAGGGCGAAGGGAAGGATGCGGGGAAAAGTAATATTTTTAGTAACGACCATAATACCTCATTTCAAAACATAATGCATTCACGGGTTATAACCCCTACATTCCAAAGACAGCTTTCAGTTCAGGAGATTTTCTTTGAACCAACCTGGCAACAAAGACAGGAATATACAGCCCGCCGAAGAGCATTAGGAATACTGTTGGCCAATAGTCCAGCATTCCAACTCTATAGAAGGCTCTTATGAACACCTGTACGAACCAAGACATCAAGAAAATTTGGTAATAATAACCGTCGATATAATCAGCAGCCCTTACACTGGAATTGCCGAGAAAATGAGAAAGGGAATAAGAGAATGCAATTCCCACAAGCGGAGCTAGTACGCCCAGTCGAAAGTCAATCAGATTCGTTACACCGAGCAGCATGAGGGAGACCGCGAGGAAGGCATAATGCTTACACATTATTAATTTCTCATGGTAGCGGCCAGCAATTCCTCCCAAGTAGAAAAATATAAGAAAATATACAGCTCCGGAAATATTAAGGAGCTCTATTTGAATTATTTTCAAGCTATTTAACAAAAGGATTAAGAGCAATATGAGCGATAGAACAGCTTTCCTACCGTTTTCAATGACTCTTTTCAAAAAAGGCGCTATGAGAAAAATAATAAAAAGAGTCGGCAGAAACCACAAGTTTATCATCGGATTATCTTCAGGATAAAATATACCTGCTAGATAACTGTCAAGGGTAAATGATATTTTTCGAATGGCATATTGCGAAAATGCATTTTTCAACAAGAACGCCAATGTGCTGAAAACCAGATAGGGAAGCAAAAGCCTTTTGATTTTTTTATAAATAAAGTCAACGTAGTCAATACTACGCCCTCTCCAAGAATACATGAACAGAAATCCGGAGATAAACATAAATAAAGGGAGATGAAAGCTGTATATAACCTTTATGAGCCACATCATAAAGGGGGGGACCAGCCGCCAGTTATTAGTCGGTGTGCAGTGACCTAACACCACCAGAAAGATTGCAAAGTTCTGCAGGTTCGTTATATGCGGCAACCTCTGTCTTACGCGGTCAATAGTATTTTCCCTGATGCTCTCTACAGCTCTTGGATGGGCCTGTTCCATAATGGTTGAGTCAGATCTTATCACTATATGCTTATAGCATTGGAAAATGGGACGGCATAGGTAGCGGCAGTGTATTCAGCCGCGAAACAAGACAACTTCCAAGTCTCTCAATTTCTGCAAGTCAATAGGCTTATTTTGCAGTAGGACGTTATAAGACTGATAAGAAAACTTCCTCATGTAACTATCGAATATCTCAAGTGTGCATCCGACTTTTGATACAACCCAGGGCTTAACCTCACAAACAATTAACGGGCGATAATTTTTCTCAGTAAAAAATCGTTCAAGCCCTTTCAATACAGGGAATTCAAAGCCTTCAACATCAATTTTGATGACCTTAATACGTTCAGGATTAGAAATATTTTCCTTAATGTAGTCATCAAGCCGCACTACGGGTACGCTGTATGTCTTGATGCAACGCTCACTCGGCACCAGCGTGGCGTTTCTGGAATCACCCTGCGGATTATAAGCTATAGGCAGAGTTCCACTTTCCGCACCAAGTGCTACGTTGTTGAACTTGAAGGTAATAGCTGGATTGAGATCACCCAGTGTCTGCAAGCGTAAGAAACACTCCTTAAGCGGCTCGAAACTATGTATCTCTCCAGACGTGCCGACATATGATGCCGCAACTGCAGAGATATAGCCCACGTTCGCACCTACATCGATAAATATGTCACCCTCAACGAGGTGCTTCTTCAGGAAATCGCAGAGAATAATATCATACGAGGAAGTAAGCATGGCACGAAAATCATCTTCATTCAAAAAAGGCTCTAGTTTAAACTCATAGAGAACTTTCCTGTTTATCTTCTTGGTTATGGCACCTTCGGGAAGTCGAATCATTCTTCGCTGTATTTTTCCGAATCCTTTCTTAATATAAATTGAGGGCTTCTGTAAAATCTCCCCGGCAGTCATCACAAGCCTCCTATAATTGGTTCCTCTTTGAGTTAGCCACTTCCAGCACCCTACTCTTTCGTGCGTAAAGACACTATAACTGTACGTATTTCCTCGACGTGCCTTCGTAGGGCGAACTTGCTCCAGACATCCTTGTGAGCATTCAAACCAATGCTCCGCCGCAATTCGGGTTCAGTTATAAGTCTCTCAAGAACCCTCTCGAAATCACCTGCCGTATACGTCATAAAGCCGTTAACGCCATCTTTGATAATACGCCTTTCTGATTCTGTCGGATAAACGACTACCGGGAGTCCGGCTGCCATGTAGGACATCACTTTATTAGCATCTTTGCATCGCTGCAAGTTCGAGGTGTCTCTCCACCGAAAGGCGATATCAGCTTCGAGAAGCTCCTGTTCCCACGTGTCCGGCGACCACAACCTATATTCGACACCCTGCTCACTGCCGAGAGTATCAGTCGAATACACAATCCTGCAGCCATACTTTCGGCAAAGCCCTCTCAACACCGGCAGTACCGGTTCATTCTGCTTCTGATTTAAACCGACACCGGTCCAGTACAAAACCAGATTGTCTCGTCTGTCCGACGGAGCTTTAAACGAATACTCATTTTTATCATTGTAAATCTGCCGCTGTAAAAAGTAGGGTTTTATGCCAGCCTCTCTGACGATATCCATCAATATAGGAGAGGCGACAAAGCAGAGGTCGAACATCTTAAGCCGTCTTCTGATGGCCCGCTCCTCCGTATAGTAGTAAATTCTCTTAAGGATCTTCTTAAAGTGATTGAGCTCATAAACACTTGGATAGAGAAACATGTCCTGATAGTCAAGAATAAGCACTTTATTACTGCGTTTAAGACCTCTCAGTATTTCATAATCGGGGTAATACTTTATGAATACGAGGACATCGAACTGCATGAGCTCATCAAGTGAAAATGGTTCCCATCGGAACGAACCGCAAGTAAATTCCTCATACTGCTCCAAGGCGGATGCCACCTTCAATCCGGACTGATAATACGAATTACTCGTTGTTATCGGACCGAAGCCTATTTTGATTTTATCCACCGTTACGTCCTGTCATTGCCGGTGCTGAAATGATAGTACTGCAACAATTTATTCTCGATAACATGCCAACTGTAGCGCTCTTCAGCCAGTTTCCGAGCCGCTCGTCTCATCTGCTCATTTCTCTTTTCATTTTTGAGAAGCGTGATGACGCATTCGGCAAATGCTTTCGGATCATCAGCAATCAGCAGATGCTCACCCGCCTTAAAGTCAATCCCCTCGCTGCCCAGGCTTGTCGATACCACTGTTTTACCCATCGCAAATGCTTCGAGCACCTTCAGTCTCGTTCCGCCGCCGAACCTGAGCGGGACGACATAGACCGAAGCCGCATCGATATAAGGCCTCACATCATCCACGGCGCCGGTCACGATGACACCTTCCTTCTTTTTAGCGAGCTCGGTAATGTCGCGCGGAGGATTCTTGCCGACCACGTAAAATGGAATCGCTCCGACTTCCCTTTGGATGAGCGGGAGAATATCATCCACAAAATACTTGATTCCATCCACATTCGGCAGCCAATCCATCGAGCCGACAAAGACGAGCGAACCGTTTTTCGGCCCCCCGTTCGAGACAAAATGATCGACATCGACCCCATTCTCGACTGTGCTGACATTGTTTCTGCCGCTCATTTTTTTCAGGGCAGCTCTATCCCTGTCTGAAACGGCCAGGACAAGATCAAAATATCTCACCACCGACTGCTCAAAGCGCTTCACTTTCGCTGCATGCCACGCCAGAAACGCTCTCTTCAGGGCATTTGTTTCAACAGCGCACATGCGTTCGACTATCTCCGCTTCGACGTTGTGGGCATCGAGCACTTTCTTGCAATTTTTTTGACTATCGGCATAATGGGCTACGTGCAGATGCTCGCAGTGAACGATATCGTACCGGTCGTTCAGCAACCGGGACAGTTCTATTCTAAACGTTTCTGACTGATACTTCTGTACGGTAACGGGCAATCGTGAGAAAAGGTTCCTTATGAGAAGCCATGGTGAAACCCCTTTATTTATTGCTTGATTGAGAACGGGAACAACGTTTATACCGAGTTTTGAGAGCGGCCCTACATGCTCAAGCTCTGTTGTACTGCCGTGGAAGGCAAGCAGTGTTACCTCATGCTCATGCGCCAGGCCTTTCAGAATATGATACGCCCTTATCTTTGCTCCGGTGTCGAGAGGATATGGAAGCCGAGCCGCTAAAAAAAGTATTTTCATTTTCGCTTTTTGTGAATCGTCCTGATGCCGTGCGGATAATCTCTTATCCCAGGTACTCATTGAAGAGCTTCACAAACATCCCTCCGACGGTATCAATACTGTATTTTTCCCTCAACGTCAGGCAATGCTCCTGTATCTGCCGGTAGCGCATCTCATTGCTGAGAAGCCCGATGACCGCATCGCCCAACCCCGCAGGGCTTATATTGCGCATCAGCACGCCGGCTCTCTCTCCATCGAGCATTTCGGGAATCCCGCAGACCCCCGACGCCACCACCGGCAAGCCGCAGGCAATCGCCTCTTTGATAACATTAGGAAAGGCGTCATATCGTGCAGGATGGACCAGAATCTCGGATTCGAGATAGTAACGCATCAGATCCTGCTGCGACAGTGCGCCCACATAGGTGACGGCAGGACCACTGATTCTTATTGATGGGGGTATGCTTCCTCCTGCTATGACGACCGTGATATCAGGGAATTTCGACTTTATTAATGGAACGGCATTTAAAAGAATATCGCCGCCCTTCCTCATGAAGTCGGTCGTGACGAAGAGCAGCTGCCGCTTCCGCGGTTTGAGTATCTCCTCGCGCGAAGGGAACGGAAGCTTGCAGGCAGTCGGAATGACCGTTACCCTCTCCGCATCAACTAGGTAATCGTTGATAAGGGAGTCCCTGGTGACCGCGCTATAGGTCACCACCTTTGTCATGCTCTGATAAAAATTCTTTTCGAGCCGATACCACTCATCTCTATGCTCAAGGAAATTATCGGGAAGCCAACCCTTGTAGCCCCTTTCCACCATGCTCACGGTCTGGTCGTGATACGAAATATAAGGAATGCCGTGACTCTCTATAGGCCCGAATAGCGCCCCTGTCTGAAAAAACAGGTCCGGACGACCATCGAGCCTGTGGACTGCTTTGTTAAACCGTGCAGACCTCCTTCTGAACATGGCAGGTGTTTTGCCGATATGCTCCTTGAGACGGTAGAACTCTGTCCCCCACTTTTTCTTACTGAAGTTAAATGTACGTACAAGAAGGGGGATATCATCCCCTATACCTGGTGAGGGATTTACGATCTCAATCTCATAATCGTGAGCAAGTTTGTTGTAGAGCCAATGTTTACTGGGCCCGCGACTGGCGGAATCAGAGGCCCACATATCTAAGACTATAATTTTTTTCATAGAATCATTAGCCAGCAAGGCTGTTCTAAATGCTGCTACTCACGGACTGAATTTTGGGACATGATAATCTTAGCCAGCTGCCGACGGGCGCTCTCCCAATCATCGGCGTTTACAGACCAGCTGATGTCGGTATGCACATACGTTGGATCATTATGGTCGGTAACGCCCACTTCCCATAGTGTTTTGGGAATCATTTTCTGCACGAGTGCAGCCACTGCCTGGGGGTCTTTCCGGGCTGCCATTGTCAAATAGTCTACGTCCTGCAAGCCCCTTCGCCAAAGCTTGAGTCGAAGACTCGCAATGGGTCCCGGCAAACCATAACTATAAGCCGGGAAATGAGTGTCTGTGCCGGGGTAAAAGAGGACGCCGTCTCCATTTGCATATTCAGGGCCGGTTTCACCGTATTTCGGATGAACGGCATCGTTCTTTCTGCCGAACGTCTGCGCCTGTTCAAACACATTGGTTTCATAATTGACCCGACTGCCGCTTTTGTATTGAGTCGATGCCCAGTAAAACCAACGCTCGACCTTATGCTTATACTGGGTCCAGCCGAGCACTCTGAGCGAAACGCCTTCATCCTCGATCATGAACGATCCGCCCGCAATACGCCAGCCATTATATGCCCAATATTTCGTACCGCTACTGTTGTACTGCTGCATAAACGATTTCCAGACTGCGGTATCGCCCCACATTACAAAGCCGATATCGACGGAAGGCATAAATTTATTTTTTCTGACGAGGTCGGTGGTGACAAGCGTTTTCATCCGTTTCCCCGGACCGGGATTATTCTTGACCCAGGAGGCCCATTTTTCGACAAGGGAGAAATCCGGCGCCCGCGGTTCGTCCCGCAGGTAGAGAAAATACTCAATGCCGGGAAAGTACTGCTCAAAAAAGAGAACCCATTGATCCGTATTGGTGTGCATCGCGGCTTCACTTTCCGGCGACCAGCGGTTCCTCCATGCCCCATAAGTGCCTATCGAATAAATGCCACTTGATACGCCAAAACCCGGCCCGTCATAGCCACTTTTTTCCGTGAAAAGCTTTCCGTTCAGGACAGGTACCCACCGCTGCATCTTCCAATGCTTGATATTGAGCGGATCAAGTCCATCGTTCACCAGAGATATTCTATGTCGGTGGGCTACCAGTTGATGATTGTTCCAGACATGCTGCATGACGGCTCTCTTCTCAGGAGTCGCCCCACCTGAATCATCCCATCTTACTCCGGTATAGCGGTAATTAATGTCCGGCTCACTCAAGTACACCATAGTTTTTGCAGACGGCACATCCAGCAAATCAAAGGGAAGCACCTCGATCTCGACCGGAATCTCAACCGTTTTCTTCTTTGACTCCAGGACTGTCAGTTTGCCCCGATATATCCCCGCAGGCGCTTTCTTAGGAATATAAATGTCGACCCATATGCTCTGATTTTCTCCTGCATTGATATCGAACGTTTCCACAACCTCGATGGGAACCGCGATATCTGGATAAAACTTGAATGCTCCCGGACGGTCGGCAAAGGACCCGCTTGATTTTCCCTTAGGCAGAGTATAGGGCAGCTGCAAATTTATAGGCACATGGCGCTCGTCATAGGACGGCTCATAGCCCAACCGGGAGAGTCCCCTTATCTGAAGGTACTTCACGAGGAATACTTCTATATTCCTGTCTACATAGTTAAAGATATCTTCCTTGCCGGCTTTTTTTGATGATATTTTCGAATTGTTCGGACCGATCAGTTCATTAAAAGAAATGCCCATATTTCGAGCAGGGCTTAGTGCAGCTTCTAAAACAACATTGATGGACACTACTTCATTCCTGGCGCCGAACTGTCTTATTTCAGAGCCGTTCCACGCACTGTTCTTGACGTTAAGACCCCGCGCAGCACGCAACTCCTCCCGGGTCACTTTATCGCCTCCATCATTAGCCCATACCGCAGTCAATTGAGAACCGGGTAACGCTTTGATGTCTTTCTGCAGGGGGAGATTGTATGCGGCACCGCGCTGCACACCGGCGGGCGCTTGTGCAATTGCTTTCTTCAAAGATAAGAAGTTACCGGCAAAATACAGGGCAAACCCGATGGACACAACAGCCACTAAAATGCTGGCCATCATTGCCTCCGGGGTAAGCTGCCACCCCTTTACTGTTATCTCCCTTCTATTGTTACTCATACGCTGTTATCCAAACATCCGGACCATACGCCATTTCACTCCCGTTTACTTGTACTCATTATCCCGAAAACAGCAGGTACGGGTTGCTTTATGATACACTCTCGACCATCTCAACAAATCTTTTTATATACAACTTACTCGAGAATTTTTCGTGCATCGAAGCATACCCATTTTCGCCTAGTTGGGAGCGCAGCTTCTCGTCTGACAGCAATAAGTCAATTTTCGCAGCGAGCTCGAAAACATTCTCAGAGTGAAACAAGAGCCCGTTTTCACCGTCTCTGACCAGAAGAGGAATTCCACCAACATTCGATGCAATAACAGCCTTTCCGCATGCCATGGCTTCAATAAGCACACGCCCCATTGCCTCCGAACGAGACGGCAAGACGAAAAAAGTGCAGTTTTCAAAATAGGAAATTATCTTGTCATAATCGACAGGTTTCAGTATCTCTATTGCCTCGCAATCCTGTATCATCTTCTGGAACTGTTCTCTGTCCGACCGGGTATGTCCCATGATAACCAGCTTCATATCGGGATATTTCGCCGCTACCTGCTTGAAAGCATTGATAAGCACATCCACTCCTTTAAGGTAAAACGGGAAGCCTGCAAAAAAGATATACCCATGATTACTTTTACTCATTCTAAAGAGGTGCGTCGGCACAAAGTCATGGAACATGAACACCTTTTTGTTCACCAACGCCCTTTTCCACTCATCGAGCTGTTTATCGTTCAGCAGTTTCACTGCATCGGCAGCTTTCAGACACCATCTGATTGTTGCTCCATAAAAAACCCTTTTTATTTTTTCTGAAATCGTTATCTGAAACAAGAAGCCGGCATCTATCAGATGCCCGTTCACTTCGATGATAGCCTTCGCCCCTGTCAGCTTCTTGAGTATAATAGCGCAAATGCCGAGCTTTAAAGGGTCATAACACTGTATGAGATCAACAGGTGTCTTCCTGTGCACCTCAAGCCCGCGTCTGACTATGCTCACCATTTGCTTGAGGGTTTCGAGCACGCCGTACTTTTCGGGAAAAGGCACCACCCGTAGCAGGAACGCCCCTAACCGATAGCCGTCGAAATCAGGCGATGACCTGGCGATGATCGCTCCCGAGATGCCCGCGGGCAGCATTTCGAACTTGCTTTTAAAATTGGGGAGGTCGGGCCGGTAAACATCAGGAGCAATAAAGAGTATGGTTTTATTTCTCATCCAGCGGTTTTTGACCAGATTACTCGATATCTCTCAGATATCCGCTTTCCTTATCTGAAGCATCCTGACCATGCTAAATGTTTTCTCTTTATCAAGCAAGACCATTACGAGCAGGTAGGTACCAATGCCCATGATTATTTTGATCGTAAGCATGTTGAGATTTCCTGTCTGTACAGCTCCACTGACGAGAAGCACCATTATCACCATTACACTTGCAGCACCAAAAGGAAGTTTAAATATAGAAGCCATCTCCTTGAATGAAATATCGATTAACTTTACGATTCGAGCGAAGTACATACAAGACAATAAGGGAAAGATCGCACACCATGCGATCAGCACGCCGTTTAAGTGATATCTTTGGGCAAGAAAGTAGATGCCTGCCGCCATTGCAGGAAATAATAATGATACGTAAACGACCTGGGCTCTCGCCCTTCCTGTCGCAGTCAAGACCATGCCGGCAACATTTTCAAAATACTTGAAAAAACCTATGAATGAAAAGACTTGCAACGGGAGAATCGCCGATTCCCATTTATTTCCAAGCATCACCAGAACAAGGTTGTCCGAGGTGAGCGCAATCAGCAGAAATATTGGAGAAAGAATGAGCAGTTCGATTTCCATAATACGGAGAAGGTATGTTTTCAGTCGCTCAGGGTCGTTTTGCATCTTGGCGAACATGGGGAAAAAGACCTGGTGGAGCAATGATACTATTTTCTCGAACGGCTTATCGGCAAGCATCAGCGCAAATGTGTAATACCCGAGCAGCGTTTTTCCGAGCAAGGTACCAACCAGAAAGCTGTCAGCACTCCTGTTGCAGTAGAACAGAATTTTGGAATTCATAATACCGAATCCAAAGGAAAGCATTTTTTTAAACTCTGGAGTAATCCTGATGGCTCCTGGCAGTCTCCTTTCATACCAGGCAGAACCCACAAATCCCAGTAAATTCTGCAGTAGGTACTGCACAACAAGGGTCCAGGCACCCATACCATATAGTGCACAAGCTAACGCAACCACGGATGTCACTATTCTCGTAACCATCTCGATCCGGGATATTAAAGAGAACTTCATCTCCCTAATCATCAAATTCCGCTGCACCGATCGGGCCGAGCTGATAAGAAAAGTAATGCTCAGCACCCGTATAATAAGGATCAGTTTTTCTTCGTTAAAATAAGCGGCAACAAAAGGGGCAATAAACAGTGTTACAGCAGTCATTATTGCCCCGATTATCAGAGATATGGAATACATTGATCTGATATCCGTTTCATCCAGTCTCTCTGCCTGAATTATAGCGGTTCCGATACCGAACTCATTAACGTATTCCGTAAAGCCTATGTATATGCCGGCCAGTGCTACCAGACCGTAATCAGCCGGCATAAGAATCCGAGCAACAAAAATGGTGACTATCCATGTCACCGCCTGGCTCACGAGACTCGATGTTCCCATCCATAAAATACTCTCTACGACGTTACGCTTGAGATTCGTCGGTTTATTCAAGCGAGCGCCTCTCCTGCTCAACAGTTGTTCTTCGTGCTGCCAGCAGTGGTTTTAATACGCCTTTATCGTTGGCACCTGAAAGATAAAGCTCCTCGTATTTCCGTGTCATCACTTCCGCACTGAACATATCCAGAAAACGTCTACGGCCTTTCTCCGACAATACTTTTCTCTTATCCTCATCGGATAAAAGACTGACTATCTCTCGAGAGAGCGCTGCCGGATTTTCAGCCTCGACCAGAACGCCGCTCTCTCCGTTCTTTATTGCGGTTGACACCCCTCCCACATCAGTAGCGACAGTCGGACAGCCAGCTGCCATCGCTTCGAGTAAGATCATGGGCAGGCCTTCCCAAACCGAGGGAAGCACCAAAATGTCGAACAGCTTCAGCAGCTCCGGGATGTCGAGCCGAGGCCCCAGGAATACAACATGATCTTTGATGTTCAGGTTTGCCGCCTCCTGTTGCAGTGGCGACTCTTCCGGCCCCTCACCTGCGATGACCAAAACACATTCGGGAAACACCTGAATAATCTCCGGCATAGCTTTCAACAAATACGTCAGGCCCTTCTGCCGGGCTACACGGGATGCGAAGCCGATAACCGGCCCCCTTCCTCCGAAGCCCAACTCCTTCTTTTTCTCGTCTTTATCAACAGTGATGCAAAAAGGATTTCCGTCAATTCCGTTCGGAACAGTAATTACCTTTCGGGCAGGGATTTTAACGCGCTGTATGAGATCCTGTGCAGTACTATCGGACACGGCTACAACATTTCTCACAAGGTGAGAGACCACACGCTCTGCAAACATATACCGCCATTTATCAGGATAGCTTCGTGCATGGTCGGTGTGGACCACTGTTTTTACGCCAGCAATGAACGCAGCCACTCCACCCTGAACAAAGGGTTGCGTATTATGCGTATGAACCACATCCGTCTGCTGTTCTTTCAATATCCTTTTAATCTTCCATACAGAAAGATAATCGAGACCGCTCTCCTTGGCGTCTGGGAGAAGAAAGGTTTTCACTCCCATTTCTTCCAACTCCGGCTGGAACTCCCCGTAACGTCTCAAACAGAGCACCGACACATCAAAGATATCCCTGTTGATGCCCTTGCATATATTTACAATCACCCGTTGAAGCCCGCCAATGGCAAGATCATGGGTGACCTGCATTACTTTTATCTTTCGTGCTTTCACCGTCCGCATCGAGATGAACCTACAACAACGGCCGCTATGCTGCAGAAACGCGGCATATCAGTCAGCCGCACAGGCAGCACCTCTCTTCCTTGACAGGAGCTTCACATAATGGCCGATATGTCTATCGGCCCATACGCCGGCAGTGAAGGCTTGGAACAGGTGCTCCTGCGCTTTTTCACCAAGGCTTCGTCGTTTTCGCTCATTTGTTATGAGATCGATCATGCACCGCCGTAACTGCTCTTTATTTCTCTTTTTGAATAGCAAGCCGGTCTCTTCGTGCTCTATAAGATCAGGGGTCCCACCCACAGCAGACGCGATAATAGGGAGACCGAAAGACATACCTTCCAGTATACACATGGGAGTACCTTCCCAATCAGAAGAAAGCACCTGAATGTCCAAGGCAGCATAAATCTCGTTCATATCCGAAACATGACCGGTAAAAAACACGACATCATCAATGGAAACCTCTCGGGTCATCCGCGTTAACTTATCCTTTAACTCACCATCACCGATGATGAGAAAATTGACATTGAGCATTCTCCTGAAGTCTTCTTTCATACTTAAGATAGCATCGATAAATAAGGCATGATTTTTTTGGTTTGTAAGTCTCCCCACATTACCAATCCACAGGGCGTTCTTATCTAATCCGAAGCGGCCGGCAAGTTTCTCACGGATATAATGTTTCATCTCCGTATATTTCTTGATGTTAGCGGTATCGGTAACAAGACCGTTCTGGATGATTGCAACTCTTCGATTAAGAAAGGGAATTCGTGCATATCGTGAGACGATCTCTCCGGAACAGCCTATTATGCTGTCGACAGTAGCAATGGCGAGGAAGTTCAGAAGATGCAGCACCAGTGCGTTAAGCGAAAATGGTACTTGAAGACCGTGGAGAGTAAATGCAACAATCATTCCCTTCAGTCCTTTAAGGTGTTTAATCAAGACAGCGTATACGCCAGATTTGTAGCAGTGGCAGTGGACGATCTGAGCGCCGTCCTCCTGCAGCGCAGCTGCGATCTCGTTGGCTATATTCCATGAGAATCGTCGGTCAAGATAGAATATTCGATGCCTAATTTTGCTCTGTTCTAACCTTGACAACAAATCGTTTCTGTGCCCCTGATCCGCTCGCGTTTCCAGAATAAGATAGAGCACGGAGCTTTGCATGCTACTGCTCATAAGTTTTGCGAGTGAAAAGGCGACGTTTTCCCTCCCGCCAAATGAGCCCGAAAAGGTCATCTGGACTACCGCACTGACCTCTTTTTTGTTAGCAATTATGCTCTTCAATCTAAGTTATTGATTGAATTGAGACTCTAAATGAAGGGATTCGGATTGATCGGAAACAGCTTGATTGAGATGAGCATAAATAATGGCAAGTGCTATAAAGAAATACAAAACATACGAATATGCCCATGACAGGAAGAATCCTCCGGCGCAAAAGGCATAGAAGCCAACTTCCAAGCCTTTTCTAAACCATTCCAGCTCATCTATCTTTCCTGGTCTCCACACGGTGGTAATAGATTTGACAAGGATCATTGCAAAGAGCGCAAGACCCGCGACCCCGATCTCGGCACCGATCTGAATAAACGAATTATGCGCTGTCTTCCACATTCCACCTTCGTTCTTGCTCCCCTCTGCCACCGCAAATGCGCCAATTCCCCACCCGATTACAGGGCTTTTGAGCATGAGATTTACACCCCTCTTCCAAATTTCGACACGCCCGCCCCGAGCATCCATGTTGTAATCATCTTCAAGCTCGAGGATCGTAGAGAAGCGTTCCCATGAGCTGCTGCCTGTAGTGATATTCAAAATCAATAAAATCGACAGAAAAATCGGAATACTTTTCAGTACATATTTGAACCCTTTACGATAGAACATTATCGACAAGGCGACACATAAACTGATAAACCCTCCTCTTGATCCTGTTTTAACAATGGCAATGAGCATCAGCACAAGCGTGGCTATCAGAACCATTTTCTTGATGCCCTGTTCCTCTTCCATCAGGTAAAACAGCATGGGAAAACACATAATGAGAAAGAGTGCGAAATCATTTGGGTCATAAGATACGGTAACCGATACTCTGTTCCCCTCGACAATTCGGGGATTGATATAACTATAAAGCACAAGGAAGGCTACAGTAGCAAACAGCGTCCAGACAATTTTTTTAATGTCCTCAGGAAACTGGACACTTTTAACGAGTAGCAGCATAAATACAATTAGCTTCCAATAGAAATCGAACATAAAGCTGAAGCTCTGCCCTGGCCACACGCTGAACGGTACAGAAAATAGCCCAAGAATTATAATACCGAGAATATATTTCATTTGCGGATAAGAAAATATTGCTCGTATGCTTGTATCACCATCTCTTGGAGCATATGCTACAAGCAACAGCGCCGCTGCAATCGCAACTTTTGCTGTATGCAGGCTGATGAGAAACTGAGATAGCTCCTGCACCCGCCCTACATAGATCGGGATAAGCGCCATTGCGCCGTAAATAGCAAAATTGGGCCTGCGATATGTGTATGTTTCCGAGTATTCCACTCTTGAACTATTTGAGAGCTTTCTTTACGTGACCAGCCTTGTCGGAGCGAATCCACACCGTCTGCGACTGCCCTGTAATCCACCGCCAGAAGCCGACTACAGCAGCCAGGTTCAGCAGTATAAAGAAGTAAGGAATATTGATGAGTCTAAATCTCCTCAAGGGCGGCACGGCAAATCCTATCAGAACCAGGGCGTACACTGTCATCTGGATTGACGTGCTTACCCGGTAAATGGGGCCAGACAGCAGCGCCCCTGACATCAGTACGGCCGGAAGCAGGAAGGGAACAGCCAGGCGCATGAGCTTGTGAGAGATAAAGCGCCACCAGCAGGGGTTCTTCCACGGGCTCAGCAATGCAGGAGCGAGGCTCGTGATCTGCCAGTTTCCGGCAAGTGTCCTCACTTTTCGCGTCCACTCCTGCGATGCATCCTTGGACGGGACATCATAAGCGACCGCACTACCGTCAAATGCCACTCTATATCCCTGCATCACGATGTTCATCGGCGTCAAGACATCATCCAGGAGCGTTCCCGAAGGCAGCGGTTTATAAAGTTGTTTCCGAATAGCGTAAATGGCGCCTGTTGCGCCGATCGTCGATCCTGTCCGGCTTTCCGCTTTCCTGATCCATTTCTCGTAGAGCCAGTATGCCCCCATTTCGGACTGAATCAGGCTCTTGAGATTCTTAATGAAAATAAGCTCCCCGCTGACGCATCCCACCTCGGGGTCGCTGAAATTCGCAACGAGGTGTCTCACGGCTTCAGGCCTGAACGTCTGGCGTGCATCGGTAAAAACAATAATATCGCCTTTTGCCTGAGCAACGCCGAGGTTGAGCGCTTCTACCTTGCCTTTTCTTTCTCTCATCGAAAAAAATCGGACCTGCCTCTGCCAAGAACTGAACTCCTTTATTATCTGTTCGGTCCTATCAGTAGACCCGTCCGATACAACAACAATTTCGATCTTCTCTCTCGGGTAATCCTGTTCAATCAGATTCTGTAATCGCCACTCAATGGTCCTCTCTTCATTAAAAGCCGCGATAACTACTGAGACATGAGGCTCAAAGGCACTCTTCTGGACGGGTCTTCTTTTTACGGCGGATAAAAGGGAAAGGATAAAAGGGTAGCCGAGGTAGGTATACGCGATGAGTCCTATTGAAATCCAGAAAATATACTCAAACATATTAAACTGCTGCGCTCGGCTATCGCCAGTCGGACGTCAGCTTTGAGGCGTCAGGTAAAGATGCTCGAACGCAGATAACCGGGGGCGTGCAGCTACTCTTTTCAGTGCTGACCGCTGAAAGCTAATTGAATATCCTCGTCCAGAGATTCTTCCTCTTCAGCTCCGGACTTTCCTTGATCGAGAGCTTCTTCTCGAAGGCGGCCATGCGCTTTCTCAGGACCTCGATCTCCCGGGATAACGCGGGATCGTGCCGGTCTCTCTCTGTTTCACCGTCATTCCCTTTTGAGAGCAGAGCGAGCACGCTGTCGAGGCGCTTTTCTACTTCAGCAAGACGCGCCAGCAGGTCCTCGCGCTCGGCCCTGGATATCTCCGCCTTGTGGCGCGAGGCTTCGAGGAGCTCGAGGCGGCTGAGCAGGCTCTGCAGGGTGTCCCGGTCGATGAGCGGTTCATGATGCTCCTGGACGCTCACATCGTGCCAGTACCCATGGCTGTTCTCGATCTCTCCTATCACCTCTTTCACGAAGTGCAGTGATATCTCCTTCGTCTCCTCGGCGTAGGCGGAGAGCATGAGGAAGTCGCAGGCGATATTGATGAGCCGCGGGATGCCCCTGCTGAATTTGTGGATGGCGTCAATGGAGCCCTCCTGGAAACGGACCGCCTGCCGGTTGCCGGCGATTTCGAGGCGGTGGAGGATATAGGCCTCGGTCTCTTCACGGGTTATCGGCTGGAGCTGGCAGCTGATGCTGATGCGCTGGCGGAGCTGGCGCAGCTCGGGCCTGGCGAGCACCTTCAGGAGCTCGGGCTGGCCGACGAGGATTATCTGGAGGAGCTTGGCCTTGTCGGTCTCGAGGTTGGAGAGGAGCCGTATCTCCTCGAGCAGGTCGGCCGAGAGGTTCTGCGCTTCGTCGATGATGAGCATCGATTTGCCGCCCCGGGCGTACTCGCCGATCAGGAAATCGCTCAGGTCGCTCAGCATCTCTGTCTTGCTCTTTCCCTTGACCTGAAGGCCGAAATCCTCGTTGATCATCGAGATGAGCTGCTCGGAGGTGACCCGCGTATTGTTGATCCGGGCGAGCTTGATGTCGCTGCCGAGGCCCTTCATCATCTTCCTGATGACCGTTGTTTTTCCGGTGCCCACCTCGCCGGTGACCAAAATGAAGCCGGCATGTTCGGCGATCCCGTAGTTGAGGTGGATGAGCGCGCGCTTATGCGCCTTGCTCAGCATCAGGAACCCCGGGTCGGGGACGAGCTCGAAGGGCTTGCATCTGAGTCCGAAAAAAGAGATATACATGGCCGTCAGCCTTCGGTTGTCAGCATTCAGCTCTCCGGAGAAGAGACCGCCTGCTCATGGCTTCTGCTTTTCCTCCGGCTGCTGACCGACGGCAGCTGATCGCTTCTGATCGCCATACCGATAGCGATAATAGCTGTCGGCAGTCCTCGCCAGGTATCCCGGTATATCATTCAGTACGACGCCCAGCACCGGGGTGCCCCTGATCAGCGCAAGCGCCCTGGCGACGTCCTTCTGATGGGTCCGGTCAGCATGCACGACGAACACGACGCCGTCCATATGCCTGCTCAGGGAGAGGGCGTCGGCCGTGATCAGCACCGGCGAGGTGTCGAAGATGATATAGCGGTCCTTATACCGGTGCTTCATCTCTTTTACAAGCTCCTTCATCCTTCCGGATGAGAGGAGCTCGGCGGGGTTCTCCGGGGGCTCCCCGGCAGGGAGGAGCACCAGCTTTCCTATGCCTGTCCTGACAAGGACATCCTGGAGCTCCGCCTTCCCGCTCAGATAGTCGCTGAGCCCGCAGCGGGGATTGAGACCGAGATAGGTGTGGACCGACGGCATTCTGAGGTCCGCATCGACAAGGAGCACCGTATGGTCGATCTCCTGGGCGAGGGCCAAGGCGAGATTGATCGCGGTGAGGGACTTTCCCTCGCCGCCGGTAGTGCTCGCCACCATGATGATATTCCGGAAGTCCTTTGCCGTATCCCTGATGAGACGGGCCCGGAGCCTCTTGTACTGCTCTGCATTCGCCGAAAAGGGGTCGGTAATGCAGACGACATGGGGATCGACCAGTGCGGCATCGATCACCTCGGGGCCGGACACGAAGGTGTGCTGCCCTGCGCCATTCCGGCTCTCTGCGGGTTGCGGCGGCGCACCCGGGCCCAGCTCGCGGGCCTCGACCGCCTTCTCCAATGCCTTCTCTATCTTGCTCATTCGTTGCTCCTTATGGGTTAGTAACCGCTGTCAGCTCTCAGCCATCAGCTTTCCCCGTGCTGACCGCTGACGGCTGACGGTTAAAAGCTGATAATAGTGATCCCCATGTAGCGGTAGAGCGCCTCTTTTATCAGCACCAGGAGGATAACACTGACGTATGCCCCTGCAGCAGCGAATATCTTTCGCTCCATCCTCTTTGCCGCCATCAGCTTCGCATCAGCGACCTCGATGCGTTGTATCGAAGCGAGGACCGGCAGCTTGAGCACTGTCTCGATGGAATCGTCATCCTTGAAGGAGGGGCTCAGCGCCTCCAGCGCCAGCGCCGCACCGAAGCCCGCTGCAAGGCCGAGCCCGATGCCCATCAGGATCAGCTTCACCCGGTCGGGCTTGACCGGAATGACGGGGAGGACCGCGGGATCCACGACCCTGAAGGCCTCGGACTTGTCGGTGAGCTCGAGGTCCTTCGAGACCCTCGCCTGCTCGAGCTTCTGGAGCAGGTCGTCATAAATCTTCTGGTAGACATTCCTGTCCCGCATCAGCTTCATCCATTCTTCCTGGCCCTTCGGCATGCTGCCGAGGATGCCCTGAGCAGTCTGCTGCTGCCGGGCCAGCTCCCCTGCACGCGCACGGAGCGATTCGATTTCAGCGTCGGTCTTGGCCAGGTCCTCCTTCAGCTGCTGATAGATAGGGTTCAAGGTCGATGTCTCGGAGCCGGTGGTGTCCGGCGGCGCATCCTTTGCCCGGGCGATCTCCCGTTTCAGCTCCTCGATCTCCCCCTTGATCTTGATGATCTCGGGATGGTTGTCGGTGAACTTAGCGGAGAGGAGGACGATCTGGTTGCTGAGGTAGTTGAGCCGCGACTGGGGAGATCCCTCACGGGTTACCATGGCGACGGTCAGCTCCTTCTCGCCGGATATCTGCTTCTTGAGATTGTCCCGACGCCTCGTCAGCTCCTTCAGCCTTATCTCCGTCTCTATCTTCGCGGTCTGGAAGTTCTCCACCCTGCCGAGCAGCGTGGCTTCGCTCTGGGGGATCATGCTCGGGTGCTTCTCCCTGAACTCCCTCATCTGCTTGTCCGACTCCTCGAGCTTTGCCTTGTACTCCATGAGCTGGCTCTGGATGAACTCGAAGGCGCCGTAGGCGTCGGATCTCCTGAACCCGAGGTTCTCCTCGATATACTCGCTCACCAGCGTATTGACAATATCGCGGGCCTTCCGCGGATCCGGCCCGGTGTAGGCGATGGTGAAGAGGTCGGCCGTCTCCTTGCCCCGCGGCGTTTTTATGGTAATCGCGAGGCTGGAACGTACATTCTCGATGAGGCTCTCGTATTTGTCGGGAGTCCTGGCGTAGACATCCATGTCGAGCTTCTTGATGACCCGCTCTATGATATTACGGCTTATCAGCCGGTCCTTGATCGTCCTCAGCCGCTCCTCCATACTCGTAGCAACGCCGACGCCCTTTATGAGCGGGTCCATCACCGCGCTCCGCTGGACGAAGACGGTGGAGCTCGCCTCGTAACTCTCGGGCCAGAAGAAGCTCCCCCAGGTAAATCCGGAGGCGACGACGAGAAAGATCGCGAGTATGAGATACCGGTGCTTGAGGACCACTCCCCAGTACCGGCGCACATCGAATTCCTTGGTCGTCTGCGATGCCATCGTCCCCCCCTAAAAGATGCCCGACTTGACCCTGACGATATCGCCCGGTTTCAGGGGCAGGTTCTTGTCGAGGTCGCCGCCCTTGATGACATCCTTCATTCTCACCTCGATGTTTTTCACCTCGTCGCCCTCTTTCCTGATGACGACGACGCTGTTCTGGCTGGCGAACTCGGTAAACCCCCCGCTGCTCAGTATGGCGTCGAGCGTCGTCATCCCGTCGATGAAGGGGAGCATGCCCGGGGTCTTCACCGCACCGATCACCTTGATCCGCCGCTCCACGTTCAAGGGGACGAAGATCACGTCGTTCGGCTGCAGGAGCAGGTCCTGGGAGACATCGCCCTGCCGCACCAGTTTATAGAAATCGACAGTGAGCTTTTTGCCCTCCCTCATCAGGTAGGCGCTCCTGAGATCGGCATCCATCTTGAACCCGAGCAGCGAGAGCAGCTGAATGAGCGTGGTATCCCGCTTGAGCGTTATCGCGCCCGAGGTCGTGCCCGAGACGGACCCGCCGTCGCCACCGCTCGAAAGGCCCTCGCCGAGGATATATACCTTGTAGCTGTTCACTTTCGTAATCACGACGCTCACGGTCGGTGTCTTTATGAACTTGCCGAACTCCTTCTCGAGGAGCGCTTTCAGCTCCTGGGAGGTGAGGCCCGACGCCTTGACCTCGCCGACGAAGGGGACCGAGATCATGCCTCCGGGCCGTACCGGCACGGTCACGGTCAGCTCAGGGTGCCCCCACACGGAGAGCATCAGCTCATCCTCCTCGCCGATCGCATTGTATCCGCTGCAGAGCGCAGCAAAGCCCATTATCGATACCAGGACAACAACCGCTATGACAGGTATCCTTGTTCCCACGCTTCTTCCTCCTTGGTCAAGCAGAGCTCGGCGCCCGGCTGTCAGTCCTCAGCAGCCTGACAGCTGATTGCCGATAGCTGCCTTCATCATCGGGCCCCTCTGCCGAAGAGTATCACCTTAATGGTTTCCAGGATAATACCTATATCGAAGAGCATCGACATATGTTTAATATAGAAGAGATCGTAGCGGAGCTTCTCGATGGCGTCGTCCACCGACGATCCGTAAGGGTAGCGTATCTGCGCCCACCCTGTCAAACCCGGCTTGACGGCATGGCGCTGGGAGTAGAAGGGAATGATCTTGCTCAGCCCCTCGATGAACTCGGGACGTTCCGGCCGCGGGCCGATGAGGCTCATGTCGCCCCTGAGGATATTGAAGAGCTGCGGAAGCTCGTCGAGACGGCTCGTGCGCAGGAACCTGCCGATCCGCGTCACCCGCGGATCGTCCTGCTGCGCCCATACAGCGCCGCTGGACTTCTCCGCATCCTGGCGCATGGTCCTGAATTTATAAAGCGTGAAGAGCTTCCCCTGCTCCCCCATCCTCACCTGCCTGAACAGCACGGGGCCTTTCGAATCGAGCTTTATGAGCAGCGCGATGAACGGCGCCAGCGGCGCGGCCAGTATGCATCCGACAAGGGCGGCCGCGATATCGAAGAGCCGTTTCGCGGCCCGCTTCGGTTGTGTCAGCTTCAATTCGCCGCAGAAGATGAACCAGCTCGGGGTAATGTTCTCGATGAGGAGTTTGCCGGTAATATCCTCGTAAAACGACGGCGCGTCCAGGACATCGACCCCGTCGAACTTGCAATTGAGAACATCCTGCAGGGGGAAGACCCCCCGCCGTTCTGAGAGAGAGACGACGAGCCGCTGGATTCTCTCCCGTTTCACGATAGTACAGAGGTTCTTGCTCGTGCCGAGGATCGACCCTGCAGGGACCTGGGGCGGGGTGTCCTCTAGGGCGACGTATCCCGCAACCGTGTGACGGGAGTTCGCCGAGGAGATCACCTCGCTCATCTTGAGCGCAAGGGGACCGGTGCCGAGGATGAGCACCCTCCGGGCGAACCCCGGCGCACTGCTGGTGGACATGTAGCCCTGGTGCCAGAAAAACTGAAGAGCTCCGAAGACAGCGATCGACGCAAGGAGCAGGCGCCGTTCCAGCATAAGCGTGGGGACGATATAGAACAATGAGGACAGGAGGAGGAGGGTTATGAGCAGCGCCAGAACAATGCGTGCAAAACGCTCCCGCACGGGCATGAACTTGTTCGTATTATAGAGCTCGGTCATGAACGAGGAGAAGAGAATAACGCTTCCTATGAGCACTACCTGCACGAGGTCCCGTGGGGTCCCGATCTTCTGCCCGAGCAGGGCGTGCCCGGACCATACGGCCAGAACCGAAAGAGAGACATCACCGGCGATGAGGTGCGTCCTCCTCCTCATGGGATCAGGGGCGTTTCGTGCCCCTCAACTGCGAGAGCGCCTGGGCCGCTTCCTTCGCCTCCGGGAAGTCCCCTGCCCGGAGCGCCCGCTGGAGCGTATCCGCCGCCTTTGCGGCATCGCCCGTTTCCTTGTAGGCGAGCGCAAGGTGATAGCTCACCGACGGATTGTCCGGAAGCTGCTCCGAGGCCCGCTTGAGCACTTTCAGCGCATCCTCTTTCCTGCCGTTTTTAAGAAACACGAAGCCCAGGGTGTCCAGGATTTCGGGACGGTCGGGCGCCAGCTTATACGCCGTTACCGCAAGCTCGAGGGCCTTCTCCTTGCTCCCGTATCCCTGCGTATAAAGGTAGGCGAGGTTGTTCAATGCCGGGAGGTAATTCTCCGCTTTCGCAAGCACCTCCTGGTATTTCTTCACCGCCTCGGCCTTCTTGTTCGTCACCTCGAGGACCGCTCCCTGGCCGAAGAGCGCCTGCACATCCCGGGGATGGTGCCGCTCGATCTCCCGGTAGGTGCTCATCGCGAGCGTATAGTCTTTTTTCCGGGTATAGAGCGAGCCCAGTTTCAGTGAAGCGGCGAGGTCTTTCGGCTCCGTCTGCAGTCCTCTCTTGAGGCTTTCTATCGCCTTGTCGATCTTGTTCCGGTTCTCATAAACGGAGGCGAGGACCACATAGCCCGCTGCAGAGCGGGGTCTGTAATCGATTATCTTCTGGGCGGCCTCGGCAGCGCGCGCCTCGTCTCCCATGAGCGCATAGAGCATCGCCAGCTCGGCCCTCATCCCCACATTGTCGGGCTTCTCCGCAAGCTTCTTATCCAGGAGTCTTACTGCCGGCGCATAGTCTTTCATGGCAACGTAGGTGGCGACCAGGAGCGGCACCCCTCGTTCCGGACTCGCAGCCTCGATCTGCTGGAATGCCGACAGCGCCTCCTTGTATCTCTTTGCGCCGGCATAAACCCTCCCTTTTGCTTCGAGGGCCTCGAGCGCCTTGGGATGCGCCCGATGCATCTCATCGAGTATCCCTGCCGCCTTATCGACCTCTTTCTTCTTGGCATGATACTGGGCGAGGGCCAGAAAGGCTGCCGGACTCTGCGCCTCCTTCGCTTTCGTATAGAACGCCAGGGCATCGCCCTCCTTGCCCTGGAGCTCAAGCGTTGCCGCGGAGCCTAACAGGGCGGCGAGATTCTTCGGATCCCTCTGCAGTACCGCACGGTATTCCTCCATCGCCTTGGCATACTCACCCCTGGCCGTGTAGTATGTCGCCAGGTTGAAGTAGGGAGGGAAATAGGCGGGGTTGCTCTCCTTTGCCTTGCGCAGGTATCCCAGCACATCGGCATACTTCTTCTCTCTCAGGAGGACCGCGGCTATGCTGTTGTAGACGACGGCGTCCGTGTCTTTGCCGGTAAGCCCTTCCTTGAGAAGCTCGGTTGCTCTGCCGTAGTTCTTCTGCTTGACATAGTAAGAGGCCAGAAGAAAGCGGGTGTTGAGGACATCAGGGGCGACCTTCACGGCTGTCTTGAGCTCGGACTCGGCCTCCTTCAGGTTGCCCATGCTGAAGTTGAAGATGCCCTTCTTGAGATGGGCGTCAACGAGCTTCGGATCGATGTCGATCGCCGTATTGAGCTCGCGCATCGCCTCGTCATGCATTCCCTTCATAATATAGGCGCTGCCGAGCATATTGTGAGCCAGCGCGTTCTGGGAGTCCATCTCCAGGACCTTTTTTATCTCTGCCACCGCGGTGTCGGTCCTGTTCTGCCTCATGAGCAGCATGGCAACCAGCAGGCGCACCTGGTGGAAGGACGGATGGTGGTCGAGTATCCGTTTGAACTGCGTCAACGCGACCTCATACTCGCCCAGGTTATAATGGCTGAGACCGAGGAAATAGTAGGCGAACAGGTTGGCCTGGAGAGCAATGCCTCTCTGGAGCTCCGCTATGGCCTCACGATAATTCCGTTTATAGTAATAGACTATTCCCTTGAGCGTGCTCCCTTCCGCTTTTTTAGGGAACCTCTTGAGCAGGTCGTCGGCTATTGTCCCCGCCTTGTCGAGCTCGCCTCTCTCGACATGGATGATGCCCCTGCGATAAGGAGCGTTACTGTCCTGCGGGTTGATGTCCTCGATCTTCTTGTAGAGCTCGATCGCACGATCGCTCCGCTTCGCCTTGAGCTCGACGCCGGCGAGGAGGTAGTACGCTTTGGCGTTCTTCTGGTCTTTGCCGATAATCTCCTCTAGAATCTTCTGCGCCTGGTCGGCCCTCCCGTCCGCTATGTACGCCTGCGCCAGCCCGAACCTGGCCGATACCCGTTCGGGATCGGCCTTCACCACCCGGAGAAAATGCCTCTCTGCTTCCCCGGCATCACCCTTCACAACGGAGGCATAGCCGAGAAGCTCCGTTGCATCAGGGTTGTCCGGGTGCGCCGCAAGATAGGCGTTCGCCTCTTTCATCGCTTCGTCGGGCTTGTTTCCATCGAGGTGGACGCGCGCCATCTCGAGCTGGAGCTCGGTGCGCGAAGGGTCCATCCTCATCGCCTTCTGCAGCTCCCGCTCGGCCTGTTCGAGCTTGCCGCTCGCCCGGTACGCCTTCGCCAGCTGGTAGCGGGCATCGAAGAAGTTCTGGTCTTTCTCGAGGGCGCTCTTGAGGGCTACGATAGCCCCCGACGGGTTTCCCTCCTTCATGAGCTTGACCGACTCGCTGAGCAGCTCCTCTTTGGTCTTGCCCTGGCAAGAGATGAGCAGGGAGACGAGGAACAATGCCGAGAATCCCTTAGCGACAGCACGCAATAGCTTAGCCATTCGATAACTCCTCATATTAGGATTTCATTTGTTATTGAGAAATAAAGACCACAGCGAGAATTCCGGCAATGCTCCGCCCTCTCAGTTACAGGCTCAATAGCTGAGAAGATTGCCTATACCTGAAATAACAGGATTAGAGATTGTTACAGCAAATTAAAGACAAATACTTACCTATTAATGCCTATAAATTTTATAGAATCGTATCCGTTAAAATCAAGGCTTGCAGCATACGGGACACCTCTCCAAGAAGGGGCTTATTAACAAACGCTGCTCTTATTTAATCGACCGGATCCGGCTCTACTTTAGCAGCGAGGGGATCGAACGACCCTATGCGGAGGAGGAGAGAGACCTCATTAAGCTCCGAGCATTGCGCATGCGCTTACAGCGGAGAGCAGTGTGAAGTGTCAAGTTTTCTGACAGTGTTGTCGAAAAACTTTACACCACGGAGCCGATCAGCTTACAGAGCCATTGATCAAAAGCATGCAGCGCCTCCTTATCGCCGCCGTAAGCAGATCGTTCCGCCTGATTACTAAGGATGAAGCATTGACTTTTCACGATTTTCCCTCTCCTTCGCATAGTACTGCCGAGAGCCCGTGTTTTCCCTGGACAATGGCATAACAATTGCTTGATATTCCTAATGTTTTGTAGAGCTCTCGGAAATTAGCGCTATGGTGAGCCCTCCCCGGCTGTCATAGATACTTTTCCAAGGGGGCAGCCGGAGCAGAGTAGAGAGCCATAAGAAACCAATCATAGACGTTGAGAAAAGGGGGCATTCCTTGCAGGATGGTCCGCAATATGCCGGGGCGGAGCGGAGAGAGCACCGGAGGGAGCATACTTCCGGTTCGGTCTCTATCACGGCATATTTCGGCAATAGCGAGCACCGCAGGGAGCAGCCTCGAGATTACAAGGACTACTATAATAATTCGAAGTACTATCGGGCGATTACCGGTACGGTCGACCTTATCGATATCAGTTACAGCGGCGTGCGCGTAAAAACATCCCTTCCCCTGGAGCGCGACTGCATTGTCGAGCTGAACAGTGAGGGAAAGCAGATGGCGCTCGTGCGGTGGATAAGAAGAGGCAGCCAGTTCTACCACGCAGGACTGATGTACCTCTAAGCCCGCAGTATCACTCCATGAGATGCTCCCGCTGTTTGTTGTAGAGCGCTGAGAACTCTCTCTGCATTTCGCGCATTCTTTCTTTTGTGAGCCCCAGCCCGGTCTCCCGGGAGGAGGGAGTGCTCCGCGGCCCGATACCGAGCTGAAGACAGAGCGCGTCGGCAGCGGCAACCACGGCACAGAGGTCTCTATGCGTCTCCGCGGCAAATCCCGGAAAATGATGCGTATGGTGCCGCTCGATGACGACCTCGAGCAGGGGAGGTAAATTCCATAGGCGGGCGACGACACCGCCAACGCTGCAATGGTCATAACCGAGCACTGCCGTTTCGGCCTCGCTGAATGAGTAACCGCCGCGTCCCGTCATCTCGACGATATCGGCGTAGGTCCCGGGAATACTGCGGTTCAGCAGCGCCTTGCCTATATCATGCAGCAATCCCGCTGCCAGGGCGTCTTCGGGCTTCGCCATTCCCGTCTCCCCGGCGAGGAGTGATGCTGCAAGCGAGACGCCGAGACTATGGTCCCAGAGAGAGGAGTCAAAGGGATCGTTTTTTCGGTAGAGATCGCGCATTGCGGCGCCGGTAACGAGGGAGATCATCGCATCGAACCCGATGAGACTGACAGCAGCGGCAATACTGCTGATATGCTGCCCCCGGTAAAAAGGGGAGTTGGCGATCCTCAGAACCCGGGCGGCAAATGCCTGGTCCCCTGAGATCGTCGCTTCCAGTTCTCCCATAGAGGTATTTTCCTTCCGGGCAAGCTGCAGGACGCGCAGGGCGATGGGGGGCAGGCTCGGTATATCTATGGTATCGAGAATAAGCCTCTCGAGGTCATCATTGTTCATGATGCCTGCTTTACACACCGCATCCTGCGGCTTCGACAAATTCTTTGTACAGTTCGGGATTATTCATCGAGAGCCTCTTCTCGACATCCTCTATGCAGAGAATATAAGGGGCCCTGAGGCCATGATACTCCACATCGGGACCGATAGGAACGAAATCGAACCCGATACGCTGCAACAAGACATGAAGGGCCTTTGCCATGACGGCATACCAATGCGTCAACCCGAGCCGCTTGCTCTCGGCATACATGGCCTTGAAGAGGCCTATAATGATCTCCTGGCGCTTTCTTCGCGAATTGGGCACGTCCTCCTGCGAGACATCCTGTCCTTCGCCGGGACTTGCGCTATAGAGAAGGCGGTCAACCGCCCTCTTCCGGTATTCCTTGCTGATCGCCAGCCTCGAGATCTCGGCAATCCTCTCCGGCCCTATCGCGGAGCAGTCGGCGGTGATCGTACAATGCTTCTCGATGGGAAACCCCTCGGGTGAATGGAGAATCAGACGGATAGTGCCGAGCAGCTGCCCATAGCGGGAGGCCATGAAATGGACCGAATACTTATCAAAGGCATCGGTCTCTATTCCCTCCGGGTGATCGTCGGGATGTTCGAAACCCCACTCGTCGACATACACCTTGTACCGCAGCGTGTAAATATCCTGCAGCTCAGCTACACTAGAAACCTTCGCAAACTCAAAGCCCCAGATATTTTCCATAGGGTCCCCTCTTTGACGGCGCTTATCGCCTCGTTATTCCTGCCCGCGACTGCCGAACCTGCACCAACGTTCAGAAAGACTTGCAACAACCATACCAGTCCCTCAAAGGAATCAACCCGTTCCCCGTATATATCGCAACAACGGTATCACCGTTTTATCTATCGGGAAATTGGTATGCAGCATAAGCGGCGGTCATTCCGTAAGACAGCGGTTCCTCTCGCGCTCAGAGGCCGGGTTCGTCTCTTCCGGTGAGTATTTATCGGAAACCTTCGATAATAAACAGTAGATGCGGCTGATCCGGTTGTCCCTTCTGCAACACCGCGATACAATGGAGCACAGGGGATCACAGGGGATCACATATGCCGTGCGATAGTTTTCGGGCTGTGAGCAGCCCTCTGCCGCTACGAAAGGAGCGCATTTGCCATGATCGCCGAGGCTCTGCAGGAATGCAAGAAAGCAATAGGGAACGAGCATGTACGGACCGGCCCCGAAGCGCTGGCCCGTTATCACTGGGGCGATATCCCGGCAGAGGTAAGCATCGCTGCGGCAGTGCTCCCGGGCAGCACGGAAGAGATGCAGAAACTCGTCAACATAGCCCGGGAATATAACATCGCACTCTACCCCGTAAGCACCGGGAACAACTGGGGATATGGTGCAGCGCGGCCGGTGACGAACGGAAACATCATCCTGGACCTGGTACGGATGGACAGGATTATCGAGGTGAATACCGAGCTCGCCTATGCGGTCATCGAGCCGGGCGTTACCCAGGCGAAGCTTCATCGGTACCTGGAGGAGAATAAGATACCGCTCATGATCGATCCCACCGGCGCGGGGCCGAGCTGCAGCATACTCGGCAACACCCTCGAGCGGGGCTACGGCATTACTCCCTATGGCGACCATTTCATGTGCCAATGCGGGATGGAGGTCGTCCTCGCCAGCGGCAAGGTCCTGAATACGGGGTTCGGCCACTACGAAAACGCAAAGACGACCTACCTCTTCAAGTGGGGCACCGGACCCTATCTCGATGGCATCTTTACCCAGTCCAACTTCGGGATCGTCACGAAGATCGGCGTCTGGCTCATGCCGAAGCCCGAGCATGTCGAGGCCTGCTACTTCGCTATCAATGACGATCAAATGCTCGGCGGCCTCATCGACGGGGTACGCACCCTGCTCTTACAGGGCATCGTCAGAGGACCCCTCAATCTGCTGCACCGGAACAGGGCACTCACCCTGCTCATGCATTATCCGTGGGAAGAGATGAAGGGTATGACCCCCCTGTCGGAAGAGGTCGCGAGCCGGCTGGCGAAGAAGAACCGCGTCGGCGTCTGGAACGGCGTCGGGGCTCTGTACGGAACCAGGAAGCAGGTGCAGTCCGCGAAGAGTGCAGTGAAGGAGGTGCTTGCAGGAAAGGTTTCGGAACTGCACTTTGTTTCGGCAGCCACGATCTCGCTCCTCGAGCGGTTCCAGCGCCCTATCGGCATGGTGCTCGGGGTCGATATGTCGAAGACGGTGGGTGCTGTCAAGGCATCCTTCGGCATCCTGAACGGCATTCCGAACGAGGTGGCGCTCTCCACGCCGTACTGGAGAGCGCGCAGGAGCAAACCTGAGCACACCATCAATCCTGCAAGGGACAACTGCGGAGTCATCTGGCTGTCTCCGGTCATCCCGATGACGCACCGGCATGTTGCGGAGTTCAGAGAGCTCGTGGAGCCTATCTTTCACAAGTACCGCTTCGACTGCTGCCTGACCCTCACCCCCGTTAATCCGCGCTGCTTCGACTGCACGGCTCCCATACTCTATGACAGGAACGATCCCGATGACAGGTCCAGGGCCGATGCATGCTACCATGAGCTGCTCGGCATCTGCATGGAAAACGGCTATATTCCCTATCGCTTCGGCATTCAATCGATGGCTGAACTTACGGGAAGAAACGACGTATTCTGGGGCACTGTGGATGCCCTGAAAAAGGCGCTCGACCCGCAGGGCATCCTGGCGCCGGGCCGCTACTCGAGGGCATAAGCTGTTATGAGGGCGGGTAAACGATCGTCTAAGGTTCTGCCGAGAGAGGCGTGATCGTCCTTCTAATCCTGCGGGCAGCGAGCTCAGCCAGGGGAATCAGAAAGCGCCGCCCCAGCAGCCCGACCGAAAGCCACATGGTGGCAAACCAGTAGGGGATGCCGAGGAAGTCGGGATCGGGATATTCCCAGAGCCCTGCCGAGACGCCGAACAGCTCGACAACAAGCCCCAGCACGAGGGCCGAGAGCGCATAAACGAGATCGTACCGCTCGTGGAACATCAGGAAAAGAACTGCTGTCGAGACGAGCGTCGCTCCCCAAAGCATATCCGAACTGCCGGAAAAAACCGAAAAACAGAAGCCTGTCAGAAAAAGGCCGAAGAAGGCATTCCACTGCAGACGCACCGTGACGGCCGGCTCGCCGATAAACCGCTTCAATGCAAGATAGTAAACCCCCCAGAGGAAGGGTTCATAGTAGGGCATCAGCAGAACATCCTTATGAGTAAAAGCGAATCCCCCTGTTTTGAGCACCGCGTAATTCTGTCCGAGGAAGAAGAGGGAGGCGATAGAGAAGATGAGCGCGTCATCGAGGCCCCAGGGGCGGAAGAGTACTATCCAGAAAGGGATGAGTACCGCCGCTGCCAAAAGCGTATTTTCTACGAGATAAACAATACCGAGCGTCGCGAGCATGCCGAAGACGACATTCACCCTTCTGAGCCCCGGTGCCGAATGGACCAACCCCATGGCATCTAGCATAAAACAAAGAGGGCCGGTTCGTCACCAGCCCTCTTCGCGTTCTGCTGAGAACAAGAAGTGTGGTTATCTCTTCCTGTTCCTGTAGCCCAGTCCTGCGAGACCGAGAAGTCCTGCGCCGAGGAGCACGATCGTGCCGGGCTCGGGAACGGCATACGCCGTCACCGGATCGTCACTGTTCGTGGTCCATCCTTCGGCAGGGAAGCCGAGGCGCGGGAAGCTGCTGTTGGAGAACAGATCTGCTAATCCGCTCAAGAGCCAATCGCTATCGAACGTAGAGGCGAAATCGCCCGACCCCGGGATGATGCTCCAGTACGCTTTCCCGTCACCGGTGAACGGATTCGTTGAAGAAAACGTTCCGCTCAGCGTAGTTGTCGAATCGCCCTGGTTAAACAGGATGCCGGGTACGGCAAGGGCGCTGAAGAAGGAGCTCCCCACCGTCGTGTTCGTGAACTTCGGCAGGCCGTCGACACCGATGGATAAGTTGTTCATCGGATTGTTGTCATTGTCGGGGTCTGCACTGAACGTCTGTGAGGAACTATAGTACATATCGAGCCTGCCCCCGGTCGCGTCAATCTGCAATGCCGGAAGAGCACCGACATTTTTCCATACATCGAACCCGTAAAATATGCCGGTTATCTGCCCGCCGTCATTTTCAGACCAGATCTGTCCGTTCAGACCCTGTACAGAAGTGACCTTGAGGATACCGTAGTTGTCGCCCATGTACACTGACTGATTTCCGCTGGTGAGGGTAAGGCCGGTCCCACGGTTCGTGTTATTGACTATGTTCTCCCAGTTTTCATACTTGATCGAAATCGGTCCTGCATAGCCGTCCAGCGAGAAAGCGAAGGCTCCGGATGCCAGGAGCACCACGCACGCGCCCACCGTAAGCACAAAAGACATTAACTTTTTCATTCCTTTCACCTCCTTTTTATTGTGACTAGACCTGCTAACTAGGATATTTTCCATTTCTATTGCCCCCTTTCGGTTTTCGTGAGCGAACTATGATGTCTCATAGTTTGCAATCCGCGTGCCAAACTTATAAGGGGTTGAAACTCTGTCCTTTTGTAAAAAAAATCGACTTTCTAACTGCCTTGATTGTTAAGTTTTCCGACAAAACGTCGGGAAACTTAACAGTTTCCCGAGCTGCAGCAAAATTATCTCACCATTCTGAACGACTTTAATGAAATCAGCCCGTCCGCTTTACTTTGCAAACAGGCCCAAACTGACTGGTGGACTGTCAGGAAAAGCGGACATCGGTTCCGGAGTCCCTGTGCTCTGCCATCGCAAACAATTAAATTTATTATGATTTCCCCTATTGGTTTTTCACTTTATCTGTTTGGTATGAAATGTGCATGATTTAAAGACTATAAAGGAATACACGATCACTTTAAAAAAGGCGGGATTGAGGAGGCATTTTAATGAAGAAACTATTTACTGCAGCCTGCATACTCGGCCTTTTGCTGTCAGCCCCGCCTGTCGAGGCAATACCCGTACTGCAGGTCGGAGCTCCTGCAGGCGCCGGGGATACAGGCACGTATGCCGACTATATACCCTCCCTTTCGAATCCTGTTGAAGAGGATACTGCGGTGACCTCGGGCAACATCATATACGCTGCCGGCGCATACAAGCAGGATGACGTCATCCGGGTCGGCGGGAGGTATAGCGGCCCTGAGGGAACCGGGAAGAACTGGTCCGACTTCGGCTTCAATGGCGCTTACTTCAATAGCGCAGGTGCAGTCCTTATGGCGACGGTTCCCGACGGCACCCTTTCGATGGGGACGCTGACCGTGAACGGGAGCAGCCCCATCTATACTTCCTCATTATACGAATACGGCTTTATTGTTCCCAGCCCTCCGTCAAATCATGCGCCGATACAGAACCAGGATTATCTCTTTTTCGATATCGGGAATTTTCTGAACAGTCTGAACGCCGTCCCGAATTTCGCAGAAGAGCCGGGCGATACAGGTTTTGTTAATGGTGAAATAAAGAAGCTCCTGATCAGCGTAACCGGTTACGAGTGGGTGCATTTCGATGTCTTCGCATTGGTCACGGAGACCGAGGAGGTCAGGGAGGTCACCGGCAGCGGCAGGAAGAGAGCGGTCAAGTATACGACCCTTGTCAGCAACACGGATATCGAGGGAAACCCCGGCTCCCATGATGCCACCTGGAAAGGCGACGGCGGCGGCAGCAGCGAGGTGCCCGAGCCCGGCACGATCGTGCTCCTCGGCAGCGGTCTTCTGGGGCTTGCGCTCTTCGGAAGGAGAAAGCTCAGGAAGTGAACGATAGAACTGCCCGGGTATGAGCGTGAGGGGAGGACGGCAGCCGTCCTCCCCTCTCTTTATTTATATGCTATGACCGATGCTGCTCCCCCGTTGCCTGCGGCATCATAGGCCTGGACCCTGATGGTGTGGCTGCCCGGCGCTGCCTTCACCGTGTTCCATGAATAGGAGAGGCTGCTCCCTGACGAGGTTGCCATCACTTTACCATCGATAGCGAGCTCCATCCGGACCACGCCGACATCATCCGACGCTCCTGCGCTTATTGCCGCCTTCCTTTCGAGTATCGAGCCGTTGAGCGGCGAAGCTATGCGCACCGAGGGCGGGGTCGTATCCTTCGGATTGCTGACAGAGACCGCTACCGGCGCAGACTCTCCGATATTGCCTGCTGCATCGAAGGCCCGTGCCGAGAGCGTATGGAGACCGTCAGGCTGCATACGCGTATCCCATGAGAAGCTATAAGGCCCTGCTGCGTCGTCCGCGTAAAAGGCGCCGTCGACATGGAGCTCGACGCGGACGACCCCTTCGTTATCCGCTGCAGAAACATTGACCGTCGCGGCGCCGCCTGCCACCGAGCCTTCTGCCGGCGATACGATCGATACCAGCGGCGCCGTGGTATCCGGTTGCGGCACATAGTTCATAGCCGCTGCAAGACTGCCGTACGCATTGATCCTGCCATAGCCGAAATAGGGATCGAACCCCGGAGCCCCGAGGTCATCGCTGTTCTGCTGCAGGATATCGACGACCTGCGCGTTGGTCAGTCCCGGATTGACCGAGAGCACCAGTGCCGCGAGGCCGGCGGTAATCGGCGAGGCAAAGGAGGTGCCGCTCGCTGCGGCGTAGCCGCCGCCCTTTGTCGTCGTGTAGATGCCCGAGCCCGGCGCCGAGAGGTCGATCCAGCTGCCGAAGTTGGAAAAGCTCGCCAGGGTATCGCTCGACGTCGTCGCTGAAACGGCGACCACGTTATCGCATGCCGCAGGATAATAAGGCGTGCTCGTCGAAAAATTGCCGGCTGACGCAAAGACGATCGTGCCCTTGTTCCAGGCGTAGTTGACCGCACTCTGCAGTGTCGACGAAGCGCTCGACCCCGCAAAGCTGAGGTTGATAACCCTGATGTCGTGGTCAGCAGCGTAGGTGATCGCCTGTGCCATGTTGAAGTAGGTGGCGTATCCGGTGGAATCGGAAATGACGATCGGCATGATCGGACTCTCCCAGGCGACGCCGGCGACGCCGCCTGCATTATTCGAAAGGGCCGCAGCAGCTCCCGCAACTTTAGTCCCATGCCCGAAGATATCCCGGGTATCGGCGTTCCCCGCATCAAAGTTATATCCCGGGATCAGTTTCCCGCTGAGGTCGGCATGCAACGGGTCGACGCCGGAGTCGGCTATGGCTACGGGAACGCTGACCGATCCGGTGCTCAGATCCCAGCCCAGGGGGGCCGAGATATTCGGGAGATGCCATTGCGAGGGATAATAGGTATCGTCAGGAGTGACGGTCGCTTCTGCAATAAAATTATCTTCGACAAAAGTGATGTGAGGGTTCTTTGCCAGGGCGGCCTTTACCTTCTCCCGGGCATGGGCCGGAACCCTGATCTTCTTTACTCTCAGAGGAGTGATTTCATCTTCGACAGAGGCGCCCTGCCCCTGCAGCACCTCTCTTATCTTCCCTTCTGCTACGCCCGCTTTGTGCTGTACAACCAACTCGTCGTCGATAAAAGGGCCTTTGCCGCTGTCGGCATATGCTGTCATGATTATAACGGGGGCCAGCATTCCCATGCAGAAGATCACTGCGACGAGACACCATCCGAGAACACTCTTCTGCTCCATGAATACACCTCCATCGGAAATGTTATCGTTGATTTGAGAATACGTTTTCCGAAAAGAAAGTTGTGTGACCCGGATCACGAAACCGTATGCAGCGCTTAAAGCGGAGAGAGCCGGAACGCAAAGGGACGATGATGGGAAACCATCTGTAACGCCAAAATGATAATGTCCTCAGTTGCCAATTTAGAAATGTCCTATTGAGGAGGTGCTAAACTGCTTCTTTTTAAGTAAGGAGGCAGCGATGGCAGGAAGGGACATTATCATGGCACGGCAG